>JAYUCP010000254.1:0-31355 GCA_043740245.1 Acidobacteriota bacterium
TACCGACTACCGACTACTGATTATCAATCTCCATACGAGGGCGAGGGTACGGCCCCGCCGCTAATGCTCTTCTCTTTTTCGGCCACCTTGTGCTCGTCCACTTTGGTTTCAGGCAGCAGCGCCTTCATCTCGAAGATCGGGATGATCGGGACGAAGCGGATGAACAGGAACATCAGCGTCAGGAAGAAGCCGATGGTGCCGAAGAACATCGTGAAATCGAACGGCGTCGGGTAATACATGCGCCACGAGGCCGGCAGGAAATCGCGGTTCAAGCTGGTCACGATGATGACGAAGCGTTCGAGCCACATGCCCACGTTGACGAACATGCAAATCACGAAAATCACGGCCGTGTTGTCGCGGAAGCGTTTCAACCACAGCAACTGCGGCACCAGGAAGTTGCACAGCAACAACGCCCAGTACGACCAGCCATACGGCCCCAGCGTGCGGTTCTTGAACATGAAATCTTCCCAGGTGCTGCCCGCGTAGACGGCAAAGAACGCTTCCATAAAGTAGCCGTAAACCACGATCAGCCCCGTCGTCAGCATCACCTTGCACATATTGCGGACGTGCCGCTTGGTGATGAAATCTTCGAGGTGATAGAACTTGATCAGCGGCAAGCCGATGCTCAGCACCATCGCGAAACCGGCATAGACCGCGCCCGCCACAAAGTAGGGCGGAAAAATCGTCGCGTGCCAGCCCGGCACGATGCCCGTCGAAAAGTCGAAGGACACAATCGTGTGCACCGACAGCACCAGTGGCGTGGACAAACCGGCCAGCAGCAGATAGGCAGTCTCGTAACGATGCCAATGCCGCGCATCGCCGCGCCAGCCGAACGAAAGGATGGCAAAGACGAGCTTCTTCCATTTGTCGGTCGCGCGGTCACGCAAGGTGCCGAAATCAGGGATCAAACCGATGTACCAGAAAATCAGCGAGACCAGCGCGTAGGTATTGACCGCGAACACGTCCCACATCAGCGGGCTCTTGAAGTTCGGCCACATCCCCATCGTATTCGGCAAGGGAAACAGCCAGTAATCCACCCACGGGCGGCCCGTATGCAAGGCCGGAAACATCGCCGCGTTCGCCACCGCAAACAGCGTCATGGCTTCGGCAAAGCGGTTGATCGAATTGCGCCAGTTTTGCCGCAGCAGCAACAGAATCGCCGAAATCAGCGTGCCCGCGTGGCCGATGCCGATCCACCAAACGAAGTTGATGATGTCAAAGGCCCAGCCCACCGGAATGTTGTTGCCCCAGATGCCCACGCCTTTCAACAACAGATAGCCGATCGTGTTGAACAGCATCAGCGTGCCCATAAAGCAAATGGCAAAGCCGAAAATCCAGCCCTTCTTGAAACCGCGCATGAAGACCATGTCGGCGATCTTCGTGGTGATCGAACGGGAATCGTGCCCGGGCCCGATCATGGGCGGACGCGGGTCAATATCTTTTACTCTCAAAACTTCTGCAGCCATGCTTTCAGTATCTCCCCGCCAGAGGTTGATGAAGCGCAACGAGCGCTCGAATGACCATCAAGGCGCCAATTCAGATCAGATTTCAGGGATCGTCAAACCACGACAGATTTTCTTAGCCAGCTTGTTCGGTATTTCCACGTGACGCGGCACGGCTTCCACCTCGCCCGTCTTCGGGTTGCACCAAAGCGAATGCTCGCGGCCTTCCCGCTTGAGCGCACAACCGTGCTTGCGTAAATGCCTCAACAAAGAACTGCGCTTCATTGCACGACCACTACTTGCCGCAGCGCATTTTGCGGCGCGGCGCGAAATGCCTCCTCACGCCGGTCTTCTAAAACGAGCACGATCGCTTCGGCCAGACTCTTGAGGCATTCCTCGCTACTGCGGCCCTGTCCATTCGCGCCGGGAATTTCCGGACAACTCGCAATGTACCAATCTCCGTCTTGCTCGATGATTGCAGAGAATTCGTTGTACATAAAAATTCTCCCGCCGGCCTCAGCCGTGACTTTCATGTTTAGCCGCGCCCAACCCCGGATTCGGATTGCGGATCTCAGCCAGATAGCTGGTACGCGGCCGGGTATTCAAATCAGCCAGCACTTCGTAATTGCGCGCTTCGTTTTTCAGCTTATGCACGCGCGCGTTCGGGTCATTGGTGTCGCCGAAGATGATCGCTTCGGTCGGGCAGGCCGTCTGGCAGGCGGTTTGAATCTCGCCGTCCTGCACTTTGCGATTCTGTTTCTCGGCTTCGATCTTGCCTTGCATGATGCGCTGGACACAGAAGGTGCACTTTTCCATCACGCCGCGCGAGCGCACGGTCACGTCGGGGTTGCGCACGTTCTTCAAGCTCGGCGAATCCCAATCGCCATACAACATATAGTTGAAGCGGCGCACCTTGTAGGGACAGTTGTTCGAGCAATAGCGCGTGCCGACGCAGCGGTTATAAACCTGCACGTTCAAGCCCTCGGCGTCGTGCACCGTGGCATTGACTGGGCAGACGACTTCGCACGGCGCCTGTTCGCAATGCTGGCACATCATCGGCTGGAAGTAGATTTCAGGATTGACCGTGTCGCCTTTGAAATAGGTGTCAATCCGCAGCCATTGCATGATGCGTCCGCGCACCACCACATCCTTGCCGACGACGGCAATGTTGTTTTCGGACTGGCAGGCGACGACGCAGGCGTTGCAGCCGATGCAGGCGTTCATGTCAATCGCCATGCCCCAGGCATAACCGTTGTAGGGGAACTGTTCGGGATTGAAGATGGTCAGTTCCTTGCCCGGCTTATGCGCGCCGTGATGCAAGGCCAGCGGGTCTTTCTTGTACTCTTCGAGCACGGTCGTGCGGACAATGTGCCGCGCTTGCAGGTCGCCTTCTTCCAGCCCCGAAGTGTCAATGTTGAAATGTTCCTGCGTGGTCGCCAGCGTGTATTCGCCAGGCGCAGCGGCAAAGCTGACGCCAGTGGTGGCAATCCACGGCGCGGCGCTGGTGCGCAAGCGATAAGTGTCAAAGCCCAGCCCCGAACCGACGCTGCCCGCGCGTTTGCGTCCATACCCCAGATAAACTGTGACAGAGCCATCCGGCTGGCCGGGCTGCACCCAAACCGGCACGGCCAATTCTTCGCTGCCATGTTTCAGGTTGATGAGCTTGGCATCGCGGGCGTGCCATTCTTTGTCGGGCATCAAGCCCAAATCCTGGGCAGTGCGCGGGCTGATGACCGCGTAATTGTCCCAGGTGACTTTCGAGAACGGCTTGGGCGTTTCCTGCAACCAGCCGTTGTTGGCATAGCGGCCATCGTGAATGTGCGGATCGAGACGGAAAACGATTTCGCGTTCAGCTTTGGCGGCAGGCTTGGCGTTCGCGGCCCAATCGCTCTTGATCGCCACTTGATCGAGCGGCAGCGGCGGCAGGGCTGTGCCTTCGACAAAACCGTCGTGCAGGGACTTCTTCCACTTCGTTTCAAAGTCCGCGCCCAGCCGTGCCTTCCAGGTATCGCGCACCAGATCATGACTGGTCTTGGTCGTTTGCCCGGCCAGCGCGGCGATCAATTCGTGCGGTGACTTGCTTTCGTAAAGCGGTTTGATGAGCGGCTGAATGATCGTGATGGTGCCGTCATAAGCGCAGGCATCACTCCAATCTTCTAAGTAGTGCGCTTCGGGAATGTGCCAGTGGCAATGTTCGCCGGTCTCGTCGTGATGCGTGCCCATATGGATGCGCAACCCGGCCTTTTGCAGCGCGTCGCCAAACTTCAAATCGTGCGGCGCGCTGTAAACCGGATTCGCCCCGATGACCACCAGCAACTCGACCTTGCCTGTATTCAACGCCGCCGTCAGTTCGCTGATCGAAGCCACGTGATCCACCGGCACCGGTTCGAGCGAAGCGGTATGCACCACCGTTTGGCCGACATTGCCGAGCGCCGCGTTGATGACGTGCGCCAGCGCGTGCACGGCCGCCGGTTGATGCTGCCCGGCGACCACAATGCATTTGCCCTTATGCGCGCTCAAATCCTTGGCGACGGCCTTGGCAAATTTCTCGGCCTCGCCGCTCAAACCGCCGCTCATCCCCGCCACGCCGACCTCGGCGGCGACGGCGCGCGCGAAGCCATCAACCTCGCTGGCCTTGAGCGGCAAGCGATGATCGGCTTTCGCGCCGGTGCGCGTCACCGTGCTCTCGGCGACGTAGAGGCGGTTCATTTCCGTCTTGCCATCGGTCAGACGGCGGCGGCTCATAAAATCGCGGGCGTAGCGCAGATTGCCCGCGCCTTCGACTAGAAAATCGGCATCCAGCGAAAGAACAACATCGGCAGCGTCGAATTTGTAAACCGTATTGAGCATCTGCCCGAAGGCCAGCTTGCTGCCCAGCCGCGCTTCATTCGGCCCGCCCGGCTCGTATTGATGCCACTTGGCTTCGGGCAAGTCGGCCAGCAACGCTTTGAGTTGCGCGCTCACCGTCGGCGAAGTCGTCGCCTCGGTCAGGATACGCAAACCCGCGCCCCGCTTGGCCCGCTGCGCGTCCATCACACCGCGCAAGGCATCCAGCAAATCGCCCCAGCGCGCAGTCTCGCCTTTGTACAGCACCGATTCAGAGCGGTCGGGATCATAGAGATTCAATATCGAAGCCTGCGACAACACGCTCGTGCCGCCACGGCTGGGGTGTTCGGGGTTGCCCTCGATCTTGGTCGGGCGGCCTTCGTGACTTTCGACCAACAGTCCTTCGGCCACGCCGTGCAGCGGCATCGCCGTCGCAAAAAAGTAAGTCTTGCCCGGGATGTAACCATCCGGGTTCTGCACATACGGCACCGCCAATTCGGTCGGTTGCACGGTGCAGGCGGTCAGCCCGGCGAAGGCCATCGAAGCGCCCATCAGCTTCAAAAAGCTGCGCCGTCCGGCTGGGTCGAGCCAAGACGGATCGGCATCCGGCGCGTTTAACGAGGGGAATTCGCGGTGCAGAAACTCTTTGAAGCGCTCCGTGTCGGCCAACTCTTCCAGACTACGCCAGAATTCGCGGCCCTTGGCCTCTTTGAGCTTCTCACGAATCGGCTCAAGTTCAGGGTGATGTTCTCGATGCGACATTGTTTTCCAAATCGGTAGTCAGTAGTCAGTTGTCGGTAGCCGGCTCATACGCGAGCTGACTACTGGCTACTGGCTACTGTTTATCTATGGCAAGTCGAACAGCTCGTCAGCACTTCTTTCGACTGGATGTTGTATTGCTGGGCCAGCGCTTTGCCTTTGATGGCCTGATCGGGGCCCGCCTGCCATTCCATATTGGTGATGTCTTTTTTCTCGCGCAGCACCGCTTCGGGATTGCGGTGGCAACCGACACACCATTCCATCTGCAACGACGAGACATTCCACATCAACGGCATCTGGTCAATCCGCCCGTGGCAGGTCGAACAGCCCACGCCTTTGTTGACGTGAATACTGTGATTGAAATAAGCAAAGTCCGGCAGGTCATGCACTTTGGTCCATTTGATCGGCTGTTTATCTCTCCAACTGGCGCGCACGATTTCCAGGTACTGGGTATTGGAAAACAATTGAGAATGGCAATTCATGCACGTCTTCGTCGGAGGCAAACCGGCACTGGCCGCAGTCTCGACCGTGATGTGGCAATAACGGCAATCAATGCCGTCATCCCCCACGTGATGCTTATGAGAAAATTGAACCGGCTGATCGCGCGCCACAAACGCCTGGGTAATATAGGGCGAACGTGATAATTCCAGCAGCGCCCACCCGGCGCCGCCCGCGGCCAACACGCCGAGCAAAAGACTCAGGCGCGCGAGCGTATTAGCGCTCCGCCGAAAGAGTTGCGGCATAAAGAAGCCTCCACCTTCACGGATTGTCGTTGCGTTTAAGTTGTCTGGACTAGCTTGGCAAACTCGAAGCTTGTGACTTCCCGAATTTGAGTGGCGGAGTTTTCCATACGCTCCGCATCTCTGTCAAGCAGCGAAGCCGCCGCCGCTGAACCAAGCGCCTTTTCTTTTGTCCCGCCTGTGTTAGAGTACCCGTCCGTCAGGCCAAACGACGCAAGACAGTAACGCATCAGCCCCGACGCCCTGACGAATTGCAAGCAAGACAACCCGTACTGGGAGCGCGGACGTGCCCGTCCGCAAAGGAGAAAAGCGCGCAGCTTCCTTTTCCCAGCCACGGCGCAAAAAACATCAGCGACAAAGAAGGATGCTTGCGCGGCGTCTCTCTCCCCGGCGGACGGGACGTCCGCGCTCACGGTATGCCCAAGAAAGTCTTCATCAGCTACCGCCACCACCAAGCCGATTGGGTGCGCGACCGCCTGGTTCCCAGCCTGCGGTACGGCGGCGCGGAAGTCATCATTGATTACGAAACGTTCAGCGCGGGCCGCACGGTGGTCGGCGAAATGGATGGCTATCAGGACGCCGCCGATTGCGCGGTGCTGGTGCTGACGCCCGATTACCTCGACAGCGATTTCTGCGTTCACGAGATGAAGCACGCCCTGCGCCGCAAACAACCCATCGTGCCCATCGTCCGCGCTACGTGTGACGTGCCCGCCGAGATCAACAAACGCATCTGGGTGGATCTGTGCGATGACAGCAGTGCCGAGGAGTGGGACAAGGTACTCGCGGGTTGTGAAGCCGATTTGGGAGCCGACGCGCCGGTCTGGTTGCGGGCGCGGGACGAAGCGCGGCAATTGCTGGGGCGCGGCCAATCGGTCAATCTGGTCGTGACCGGCAAACCCAAGTGGCGCGAATTGATCGCGCATCTGCAAGCCGAGCATTTGAAGGACCTCGGCATCGTAGATTTGGATCGCGGCGCAACGGCTTCCCGCAAAGGGCTGATCGAAGAGATGCTCAAAGCCTGTGGCATCACGACGCCCGTGCCCGCGCCGCCGGATGATCTGGGTGAACTGGATCGGGTGCTGTCCGCGCGCGCTTCGTCGCGGTTGGCGTTGCTGCACTTTGACCGCGCCAAAACGCGGCGCAACCACTACGAAGTTGATCTGTTTTCTGCGTTGCGTTACCTGATTATGGATTCGCGGAAGCTGGTGTTGCTGGCACACTCGTATGAGAGCTTTGCCAGCATTCTGCCGCACGATCATCCGCTGTCAGCGATTGACATCAAGACGGTAGAACTGTCTGGACGGTAAGCCTGCCCTATGACGCCCCTTCCTCCTGACCAACTTGGCTTTGGCTGGCGCGCTCACCAATCCGCGCTATGGTGGCTGGGTTTGCTGTACCGGCGACCGGCAGCGCTTCTACCTGAGTTGGAAGCGCTACCGCGTTGGCATCAGATCAAAAGCGGGATGCTGTTGTATGCACATTTCCTCCCGTATCTGATCCTGCTCTGCGTTATTGGACGATTGATTTTCATCAGGCTTTTTGGAGTTGAGGCTCTGCAATCAACTTTGAGCCACCACCTAACGCAGATTGCCGTTGGTCTTGCCGTTGGTCTCGCCGTTTACCTTGTCTTTGGCCTTGCCTTTAGTATCACTGATAACCTTCCCATTGGCCTTCCCATTGGCCTTGCCTTTGGCGCTGCCTTTGGTGTTGCCGTTGGTCTTGTTGTTGGCTATGTAAATGATATTGCCTGGGGCTCTACCGTTGGGATTGCCGTTGGGATTGCCGTTGGGATTGCCTTTGGCATTGCCGCTAACATTGTCGACAGTTTTGCCGGCCTCATTGCCGTTAGCATTGGCGGCGTCACTACCGTTGGCCTTTCCGGTCTCATCGGCCTTGGCGGTGACTTTGCCAGCGCCTTTCACGGGGTCTTTGTCAGCGCCTTTGGCATTACCGCTTGCATTTTCGTATCAGTCGGTTTTCTGCGACTCTATTACTTCCCGCTACATTGGCTGCTGCTTTTGCCCAAGCCACGTTTGCGCTGGGCACAATATCACCCGGCGCTGTGGGATGATCTTTGCGCGGTGCAGTTCACCGGCTTGCATCGTTTGCTGGCGGAGCAGGCTGAAACGCAAGGCAGGCAAGGCAAATATGAGATCGAACGCATCATCGCCCATTGCCCAGCACAACGCGCTGAGGCGCTGAAAGCCAAAACGATTTTGTTGGCAAGGCGCGCCGGACGAACTATTGATTTAACCCAACTGGATAATCTGCTGGCACGGTTGCCCGAAGGGGAGAAAGGATTTCTCTCCCAAACCGCAAACCTCCGTGCCCAAGTCAGCGAGATTGGCCGCTTGCAAACGCGGCGGAACACGGCCAATCGGCCAGCCTTTCAGGAAATGTATGCCGAGAATCTTTGCCAAGCGATTGATTCCTTTCGCACTCGCATACAAGGCTATCACGAGCCGCTGGCAAGCGAGTTTCGCGCGGCAGCACAGCAGTGGCTGAAACTGGCCGAACAACAACGCGCCGCCGCCAATGCGCAACTGTCCAAACAACCAACCGAACAACTCTTCCGCGCAGGCGATCCGGTAAATCGAGAGCAGGAAGCCTTTGCTGAACGCGTGGCCGTGATCGAACAACTGGAACAGCAGGTGATGCTGAGCACCGGCTGCCCCGGCATCGTCCTTTACGGTCGCCGCCGCATGGGCAAATCCACTATCCTGCGCAACCTGACTGGCTTCCTCCCGCTGGAAGTGCTGACCGTCAACGTCTCGATGCAAAACCCATCGCTGGCGTCTTCGCTTCCCTCCTTCACTCGCACGCTAGCCGAACAGGTGCAAACGCAAGCGCGCGAGTTGAAGCTGAATGAACCGCTGCCGGACGATTTGCCGGGACTGTTCCGCTTCCTGACGACGATCAATGACAAGCTGGCGGCGGAGCAGAAACGCTTGTTGCTGGCGGTGGATGAGTACGAGGCGCTGGACACGAAGATCGGCGCGGGCGTCTTCCCGCACGACCTGCTCGACACGTTGCGCGAATCCATCCAGACGCACCGCCGCCTGACCTGGATATTCGCGGGCAGCCACGAGATCACCGAATTGCCGCACGCCGCCTGGACTTCGGCGCTGGTCAGCGCGCGCACCATCGAAGTGCCCGCCTTCACCCTGGCCGAGACGCGCTTGCTGCTGACCGAACCGCTCAAACACTCCTCGCTGTGGCGGGGCAACGAAGCCAAACGCCCGCGCTTCGACGCTGCGTTCTGGGGTCCTCCTGAAGGTGAAGCTGAAGGCAGCGGGATTGATTACATACACGCGCAGGCGGGCGGCTGGCCGCACCTCGTCCAACTCATCGCCGAGACGCTGGTGGATTTGGTCAACGAAGAAGAAGCCCACGCCGTCACGCCCGCCCTGCTGCAACGCGCGCTCGACAAAGCCATCGTGCGCGGCCACAACGTGCTTTACGAACTGCTGCGCCGCGAATGCACGCTGCCCGGCGAGTGGGAGTATCTGGAACGCTTCAAGAAACTGGACGCCCAGCCTGCACCTGCTGACGAAGCCATTGCGCGTTCGTTGCGGCGGCGTGAACTGATGGTGCTTGATGGTGGCGAATGGCGTTTGCGCGTGCCGTTGATGGAGCGGTGGTTGCGCGTGCGCGGGTGATGTAGCTTATTGCCGTTTCAAATCTCGGCTCTTACATTCCCGCTGCGTTAAAGTGGGGCTCAATTCTTTAGGCTCACAAGCGAGTTGCTTCCGCCGGGACGAAAACTGTGTCTCACTTTTGATTACACCCGTCCGGCGTAAAGGGAGCTTCACGGCTTGACTAACTCTCGAAAGGGCTTGCTCCCCGTGGCCAAGATCACGCCCTGCTCGTTGCGCAATTCATAAGCGATATTCCCGTTCGTATCGCCCGCCGGGGCCAGGAAGGGCAAGCGGCCTTGTTTCGTCGTCATAATCGCTTGTTTGGTGTCGGACGTGCTGGCCGTGTGAATGGTCATGGCAATCATCCCCAAAGGCTCGCGCGCGATGATCTCGAATTCGATGGTGACGTTTTCAGCGGTTTCGGCGACTTGGCGCACGATTACTTTGACATCACCGGGCTGTACCGGCTCTTGTTTGGCGTCGGACTTTGGCTCAGCGGAGGCGTTGCCATCGGATTTGTCTTTCGGGTAATTGGCTGTTTCGAGCACAACTTTTTCACCGGGACGTGGTTGCCGGGGCCTGCCGTCATCTTCGTCTTGCTCGACGGGCACATCGCCGGGCTGGCCGGCTGGGTTGCGCGGCGTCTGTTGTTGAGCGATGACCTGTTGCCGCGCGCCTTGTCCGAAGGCGCCATTTTGCGTCAACAGTGGCGCGCCCTTTTCATCCTGCACCGTCAGCAAATAACTTTTGCCGCCGCCTTGCAGCGGGAATTCCTGCGTTTGCCCCGGCCCAATTTCGATTTGCATCGGCGGTTGCGGGCGCTCACGTTCGCCGTCGCTCAGCGTCCATTTGACCGTGCCGCGAAACGCGTGGCGGCTGTTGCGATTTTGCAGCGTCACCAGCAACTGGCCTGCTTTGGCTTCGATGACGCCTTGCAACATCGGCGGGGCGAATTCTTTGAAATCGTCGAGTTCGATCTCATCGGGATGTTTTTGTTTGACGGCTGAACGTTGCATGGCCGATGGCGGCGCGAGAATAAGCAACGGCGTGACGGCAGGATCGGGCGCGCTGACCGGATTGCCGGTGATCAGATAATCGGTGCGCGGCGGCGCGTTGACGGGCGCGCTCACATCCGCATTTTTGACTACAGGGCGCGGCTGCACGCGGTTGGCTTCGGCGCTCTTACGTTCGCTTGAAATGGCGCGCTCTGGCAGTGCGTGGCCGCTCGTGCCGATGGCGCCGCCAGGCGCTTCGTAGCGGGAAACCATGTACTCACGAATCAGTTTCGCCTGCGCCAGTTTGCGCCCGAATTCAGTCGCTTGTTGCGTGGTGGCGAATTGGCCGCCAACACGCACACGGTAATAGACGCCTTTGCCCGCGACTTCGGTCTTGACCCAATACGAATGCAAGCCCCGCTCGCGCAAGCTATTCACCAGCGCCTCAGCTTCAGCCGTCGTCTGCACCGCGGCGACTTGCACAGCGAACCCGTCTTGCGCCCGCACCCCCGCCGTTGCGCCCGCCCAGAGCGTTACACACACACACAACCAAAAAGGCCGCACCAGTGCCAGCATCGCGTTCTTACTCAACTTTCCACGCGGCCCCGCCGGTCATCTTTGAACAATGAAACCGGGGCCGCCGATTGATTCAAGAGCAACCGAGTTGCGGCGCGCGGGATGCAAGGACTTGCCGGGCTCGGAAACCAGGTGGGCCAACTTCGCGCCAACTTCGCTAAGATCATGCCGCCAGCTTTTTGGCGAATGCCTGCGCACCTTTTTCAACCAATGGGAGTTGCCCGGCGCACGGTGAGAGTGACGCAGGCTTATGTGTGTAGATCTGCGGGGCCTCATCTTTTTCAAGCCAGGGTTTTTCAAGCCAGGGTTTAAGCTCGGGGTTCAGAGCGGTTCAAAGCAGGGATGCTTTTCGGAATGAGGATTGAGCGCGGATACGAAGGGGCAAAGCAACTCAATCACGGCGGGCACTATAACAAACTCGCCAAGGCTTGCCTACAGCGTTTTCCTGACGGGGCTTGCGTATCGGTCAAGCCAGCCCAAGCAGGACAACAAACGCGGCCGCCACCGCAGCACGTCCAGTCTGGACGTGCCGCAGCAGCGCTCACGCGTTTGATCTCGGCCAACCGGCTACGACTTTTTGGCCGCCGGTTTGGCTGCGGGTTTCGCCGCAGGTTTGGTCTCTGCCGCAGGAGGCGCAGCAGCCGGGGCCGCCGGGACAGGTGATGGCGGCGGAGCCTTGACCATTTCGTGACCAGCGGCTTCCCAAGCCATATTGCCGCCCAATAAGGCGCCGGCATCAGTGAAGCCGGCTTTTTGCAAGAGCAGCGCCGCACGGGCGCTCGTGTGTTCGGACGGTCAGCTACAGTACGCAATGATGCGTTTGTCTTTGGGCAAGTCCTTGAAGTCGCCCTGCTCCAAACGCGCCAGTGCGTGCTCGAGCGCGCCTTTGACGTGGGCCGTTTTATAGGCTTCGGGGCCGCGCACATCAATGATGATCGCCTTGCCGCTTTCCAGGGCGGCCTTGGCGTCTTCAACGCGCACGCGCGGAATGGAGTCTTCGGGGTTTTGCGTGGGAGCGGCAGCGGCGGCGCTCGGGATCGCACCATTCGCCGCAGGCAATGGGCTGGCCACCGCAACCGCGCCCGGGGGCATCACTGTTGCTGTCGGTTGTTGGCATGCCGTGCCCAACCCGGCCAGCAACGCCACCAGCGCGCTGCGCGATAAAAGGTTGAGTTTGTCCATAGAGTTCATTTCCTCAGCGTAATCCGCATGGTAAAAACGAGCGGTCTTCAGTGGTTGTTGGTTGCGCTGCGGTCTCTGTCGAGACCGCTTGCGGCTTAATGAGTGCAAGCATTGTTTTGGCACAATGCGGGCGTCAGTGTACACGATGCTTTTTGCGGCGACAATCGCGCGCGGGCGCGCGCTGCAAATCTTTGTGCTTGATCTTTGACTGGGCCTTGGTGATGATGGCGCGCCTGTGCCACTTCCCTGGTTGTCCATTTTAGTTGTCCCGTTTGAAAGTAAGCGCCGTGCGCGGTCACCCATTGCGCCCGCACCCAAACGCGCCATTACTTCCGTTTGAACCATTGGTAATTATTTTCGGATCCGAACGTGTTGAAGAAGTTTCGCAAACTCATCTCAAGCTGCTTGTCACTCATTCTCTTTTCGGCCTGCGCCTGGGGAATCGCAGGCGCGGGCAAGCAGCCTCCGCCTGCCACCGCCGCAGCTCCGGGCCAATCGGTCGCCATGCCGCCAGCCGTGCCCAAACCAAACCCGTATGTGGCCTACCTCAACGAAGGAAATTTGTGGGCCATGCGGGCCGATGGCACGGGCTTGCGCCGAATCGGGGTCGCGCCACGTGGTGAATCCATTCAAGATTTCCTCTGGTCGCCCAATGGCCAGCGCGTTTATTACGCCATCGGCCATCGTTTTTATGATGTCGCCATCGAGACAGGCAATCTGGCGAATGGCGGCGAATTGACCGCGCCCGCCGGTGTCACGATTGACCGTTTGGAACTGGGCCGTGATGGCCGGACGCTGCTCGTGCACGCGCTAGAGGCCGATTCGCAGGCCCGCGTTTATGCCGTGACCGTAGGCGAACGCGAGGCGCGCGAGTTGGCCGTGGACGAATACAACGCGCTGGCGCCCGTCGCCGCTCCCATCGTTCGCCAGGTGGGCGAAATGTCGGTTTCCCCCGATACGCAATTCGTGCTTTTCAAAGAAGTCGTGGGCACGGGCGAGGAACTTTATGTGGCCGAACTCGAAACCGGGCGCAAGTGGCAGGTTTCGAATTTAAGCGTGCTCTACGGCTTCGAGCCTTCGGCGGAAACGATGGGCGGACGCAACATTTTGGAAGCGACCTGGTCGCCTGACGGCCATTACATCATCTTCAACCCCTCGCAATCCTGCTCAGACATAGGCTTGTGTTATGGCCGGCTCTTTCTGGTGGATCGCTGGGGCGGGCCGCAGCTACAGCTTTCGATTGATATGATGATTTCGCTGCCGCTGGAATGGAATGGCCCGAATACCTTGCTGGCCTATGACGATGGCAGCGAGATCGTCCTCTCAGACACGAGCGGTCAAACAAAACGGTTGGCCGATGGCAATCACCCCAAATGGCAGCCGCTGGCCGAATAATGTTAGTGGCTCAATGGAGTGAGATACAACAGAGCGCTTTTAACGCCAAGACGCCAAGCCCGCCAAGGTGATTTGCAAGCGGACTGTTTCGTGTCCTCGCTTGGCGCTCTTGGCCTCTTGGCGTCTTGGCGTTTGAACTTCTCGCCCCATTCCGCCGCCGTTGGCCACGGCAATCCTGTGTACAAAAATCAGGCGGCTAACACGCGCCAGGTTCTGAATCCCTCGCAAGTAATGATGCGGGCGCAGCCGGATTGGCAATGCGGCAAGCAGTTGTTACACTGCTCGCGCTATGGATAAGGCGAGAGTTTTGATCGTTGACGATGAACAGGCGGCCCGCACGGGCTTAAGCGAAATCGTGACCGCCTGGGGTTATGAAACGCGCGCGGCGGGCGACGGGTTGGAAGCCATCGAAATGGCTGGTGACTTTTACCCGCAGGCCGTGATTACCGATGTGTTCATGCCAAAGCTGGACGGCTTCGGTCTGCTCAAAAAGTTGCGCGAAGAACATCCCGCCACAGCCGTGATCCTGTTGACCGGCCAGGGCACCATCGAAGACGCCGTGCGCGCCGTCAAAGAGGAAGGCGCGTTCTATTACTTTGAAAAGCCGATCAACACGAAACAGCTCAACGTCGTGTTGCAGCGCGCCATTGAACAGTCTTCGACGCAGCAGGAAAACGTGCGGCTGCGGCGGCAATTGGGCGAATACGGCGTCTTTGGCAAGCTGGTCGGCAATTCGCACATCATGCGTCAGGTCTATACGACCATCGAACAGGTCTCCAGTTCTTCCGTATCCGTGCTCATCACCGGCGAATCAGGCACTGGCAAAGAAGTCGTCGCGCAAACCATTCATCAACTCAGCCCGCGCGCCACCCGGCCTTTCGTGCCGATCAACTGTTCGGCCATCCCCGAATCATTGATGGAATCGGAACTCTTCGGCCACGAACGCGGCGCGTTCACCGGCGCAGTGGCGCGGCGCGATGGTTGTTTTGAATTGGCCAATGGCGGCACGCTCTTCCTCGACGAAATCGCCGAGATGCCCGTGATGTTGCAGGCCAAACTGCTGCGCGTGCTGGAAGACCACAAGGTGCGCCGCCTGGGCGGCAGCAAAGAAACGCCCGTGGATGTGCGCGTGCTGGCCGCCACCAACAAAGACCCGCTCGAAGCCGTCCGCAAAGGTGAATTCCGCGAAGACCTGCTTTACCGCCTGAACGTCATACACATGAAACTGCCCGCCCTGCGCGAACGCCGCGACGACATTCCGTTGTTGGTGCAACACATGGTCAAAGAGTTGACCGACCGCCATCAACGCCCCGCGCGGCTGGTTTCGCACGAAGTGCTGGAGGTTTTCGCGCGCCACCCCTGGCCCGGCAACGTGCGTGAATTGCGCAACGTGGTCGAGCACGCCGTCATCATCTGCGACGGCCACCGCATCGAGAAACAGCACCTTTCGTCGCAACTTTTCGACGGCCGTTCACTGCGCGCCGAAGACTCCATCACCCTGCCCGTCGGCACGCCGCTCGACGAGGCCGAGCGCCAGATGATTCTCAAGACGCTCATCAAGACCAACAACAACAAGACGCGCGCCGCTGAGTTGTTGCAAATCAGTTTGAAGACGCTGCACAACAAATTGAAGCTTTATCGAGAAGAGGTGGAGGAATAAGGAAGGGAACGCCGCAAGCACCACGTGACCGCTTATGATCAAGACGTTCAAATGCGCTGAGACAGAAGCTTTGTTCAACCGCCAACGTGTCGCGCGCTTCGTCAACCTCGAATCTGTGGCGCGGCGGAAACTGGAGCAATTGAATCAGGCGGCCCGGGTGGACGATTTACGCGGCCCGCCAGGCAATCGGCTCGAGGCATTGAAAGGCGACCGGGCCGGACAACATAGTATCCGCGTGAACGATCAGTTTCGAATTTGTTTCCGCTGGCAAGGCGCCGACGCGGAAGATGTTGAGATTGTGGATTACCACTAAGGGAGAGTTACTATGCGCAATCAGTTGCTACCTCCGATTCACCCTGGCGAAATTCTATTAGAGGAATTCCTGATTCCGTTGGGTCTGGCGCAAGACCGACTGGCACAGGAGATTGGCGTGCCAGTTCAGCACATTAGCGAAATTGTCGCAGGCAAACGTGCCATCACCGCCGACACGGATTTGCGTTTGTGCCGGTTCTTTGGATTGTCTGATGGCTATTGGTTACGCGGGCAGGTGCGGTTCGATACTGAGAGAGCCAAGGATGCACTGTCAGAGGAGCTGACAAAAATCACGCCCTGGGTCAGTGGCAAGGTAGCAGTAGATCAGCGGCCTGCCGCTTAATATGACTGCCCCTCTTTGGCCCCCGCTGACAATTTTCGCCAGCGCCACACCCACCTCAAATTACCGGGCCGCAAACTCGCCCAATTGAATTTGCGCAACAGCACAAACGGCCGCTGCACATAACGCCATGCCAACGTTCCCTGCCCTGCGTATTGCTGCGCCAGATGCTCACGATTGGTGAAGACCAGCGCACCTAAGTTACTCAACTT
The DNA here is from genome assembly GCA_043740245.1 of Acidobacteriota bacterium. Classification (GTDB taxonomy): domain Bacteria; phylum Acidobacteriota; class Blastocatellia; order RBC074; family RBC074; genus JACPYM01. The sequence continues at coordinate 16,078 of JAYUCP010000254.1, forward strand.
GCGCAACGGCTCGCGCGAAAAGTCCAAATACTCCAGCAAGCGCGCCGTCGCGGCCAACCCCATTGGCGTTTCGAGCAGCGCCGTTTCCAGCAACAACGCGCAATCATCCGCGCGCTGCCCGGCTTGCTGTAATTCGGCCAAATCGCACGTCGCCAGCATGCGTTCGGCTTGTAAGGCAGCTTCGACCGCGCCGCGAAAGCCGTACTCATCCCCCAAAGCACGCAACTGCCCAACAACCGCGCCCTCACGCGCCAGGATGAAATGCAGATCGGCCAGCGTGCGCAAGATGGCGTGGGTGCTTTGCAAATCCACTAGCGTGTGATGCACCAGATGCAACGCCAACGCGGCGGGCGCTGCCGGTGCGGTACCGTGAGCGTTAGCGACCGGATTCGTCGCTGGCAAACCAATCCCGGCGCCAAGACGCACCTGATCGCTACCGCTCTCGGTAGCACGCCACGCGCACATTTCAGCAAAGCCAAAATCGCGCCCCCTTCGCACGGCGTGAAAGGCGCGCGTGTGCAGTTCCAGCAACAAGCCACTCGCGCCGCGCCGTGGAGCCACGTGATTGAGTTCATTGGCGAGCCGTTGGCGCGGGCGGGCTTTGGTGCGGCCCGGTTCAAGCGTGTAGCCACAGGCCTCTGCGACCTGTTCGGCCTCGGCAACACGTGCGGGATCAACCAACAGATCAATGTCTGTGGCAACGCGCAATCCGGCCTGCGGATAGTAACCACCGCACATCAGCGCTGCGCCTTTGAGCGGGAACGCCGTGATTCCAGCGGCAGCTAGCGCCACGCACAACCGCTCAGTCTCGTGCACATAAGCCAGATGCCGCACCGCCCAGAGTTGGCTGCTCTGTTCGAGTTGTTGTTGGGTTGCGGCTGGCAGATGCGCCAAACAGCCGCTTTGGGCGAGATTGAAGCGCAGCAGCGGCGCGAGGTAACAGGCTTCGGCCCGCGTCACTAGAGTTGGCCAGTTAACATCTTGATGAACGAGTTGGCGCAAACGGTCGCGGCTCGCCTCGGTCGGGAGCAAAGCACTGAGCAGAATTTGTTCGGCAAGGGTGAATGACACGTTGCGGCCAGCCCAAAAAGAAAGTGGTGCGCTCGGCACGCGCACCACTTTACCCGCATCTGTTAGCGGCGGCAAAACCACCGCCGAACCGCATCGTTCACACAGGACTGGTTATTCAGGATTTTTGAGCATGGGCCGCAGTTGCTGCCGGTTTCTCAACAGCGGCGCATTCACGGGCGGCAGCGCGGGGCGCGCGAGATTGCCGGCGAGCATGGCGCGCAACAACGCCGTGTAATTGTCCCACTGTTTGGGACTCAGGATTTGCCGGAAGCGCGTTTCGATGTGCGTTTGGCGTTTCATCAACCGGGCTTGGTGGTCGGCATTCTCTTCGACGAGTTTTAGTTTGTTTTCCATGCGCTCAGCCAGCGGATTGCCGCGTTCTTGCTGGTCGCGCGCAGGCTGTTCGCGGGCCGCCAATTCGCGGGCGGCGTTGTTGCGCTGTTCAAACTCGGCGCGCATCTCATTACGGATTTCCAGCGCGAGTGTTTTGAATTCGGCTTTCTGCTCCGGCGTCAGTTCGAGTTGGCGCAACACCAGCAGGATCGTCAACGGATTGCCGAAGCTGGGCAGCAGCATCTCCATGTCGTCGCCGAACATGTCCGCCAGCACGCGCCATTGGCCATTGTATTGTTTGTTGAGCAACATCGGCAGCGGAACGTTGTTGCGTTGCGGGCCCAGCACCTGATCGTAGAGCGCCATAAACAAGCGCGCCTGCCCGCGATTCTCTGCCGCCAGAATGCCGAGCGTGGCCGCTTCGAGCTTGGCCTGGCGCGTCATCAATTCTTTTTGCGCCGCGGCAGAGTCATTCACGAGTTGGTCAATCGCCTGCGGATCGAAGGTCTCGCCGTAAATGGCCTCTTCCAACGCGCGCTCCTGTTTGCCGCGTTGTTCGCGCAGGGCGCGGATGCGCGGGGTCTCTTCTTTGAACAGCGCCAGCAGGGCCGCGCGCTGTTTTTCGCTCAGCGGGAAGCGGCGCTGCAGTTCGCGGAACACCAACAGTTGCGCCACCTGATTGCCGCTGCCGAGGCGGGCAAGCTGCTGTTCTTCCGGCGTAAAAATTTCCAGTAGCCGCGCTTGCATGGCAGCCTCTGGCGCTTTGACGGCCTCGACCTGCGCCTTGCCGGGACGCGGCTGTTGATTGCCGCCCTTGCGCAACCTGCCACCCAAGCCTCTGGCCAGGCCCTGCGCAGCGGCCACTTGCGCCAGCGTCAAGACCAACGCCAACAGGCACAGCCAAATTGTTTTGGAGGCGTAGCGTTTCATGACCAACTACCTTTCACTGCTCGGTTCAAACTCGGTAAAGAGGCTGCGAATCGAAGGCCGTTGCGCCGCCAGCAGTTCCTGATGCCGCGCATTCAACACGCGCAGTTCGCGCGTGATCGTTTGCAATTGCGCACGTTGCTCTTGGTTGCGCGCGTCCAACGACGCCATTTGCGCGCGCAACGTTTGCCGCTCTTGTTCAATGGCCTGCGCCACCTCGGCGCTGACTTGCGCTTTGACTTCGGCGGGCAGCAAGACCGGCTGCACAGCGGTTTGGGTATTCGCCGGAGCAGGCGTTGCGTTGTTAGCCGTTGAAATTGGCGGGTCATTCGTTTGCCTGAAAAGACTGAGCGTGCCGAGCGCGATCAGAATGGTCGCGGCAGCAGCGGCAGTCGCCATCAGCGCGCGCGACCAGACCGGGAACAGCGCCAGCAGTTCTTTCAGCACATCCAATTTCGAGCGCGGGATGACCAATTCCATGTGGGGCACAGCACTGACATCCCACGCCCGCAATTCGCCGCGCAGCCGTTCCATCCCCAGCAGATCGGCGCTGCAACTGACACAGCCGGTCAAATGCTCGGCAAAGAGCGCGCGGCGTTGCAGCGGCATCTCGTCATAGAGATACTCGACCAACTCTTCCTTGCGCTCACATTTGGGGGTTGCTTGTTGCGTCTTCATAACTTTTCCGTTCGGCTTGTTCCTCTCACTGCCAAGCCTTTTATAGTTTAATGACGGTTGATTGATGCACAGTGAATTGGCATGTCAAATCGCACGACGCAGTTTTTCAAGCCGCGCCCGCATTTGTTGCAATCCGGTATAGAGCCGCGATTTGACCGTGCTGATCGGGACTTGCAGCACGTCGGCAATCTCGGCAAAGGTCATTTCGTGATATTCCTTCATGATGATGACCTGCCGCATTTCACCCGGCAACGCTTGCAAGGCCCGCCGCACCAGCACCGCACTCTCATCGCGCTGCAATCGGTCGGCGCTGTCTTCCGCGTCCAAGTCAGGCAATTCAAAGCGGCGCCCGTCTTCATCCTCGGTGTCGAGCGAATACTCACGTACGGGGCCGTTTTTGCGTAACTTGGAATGGCAAGCATTCAGCGCGATGCGGTAAATCCACGAAGAGAATTTCGCATCGCCGCGAAACTTGCCCAGATTGCGGAACGCCGCCAGAAAAGTTTCCTGGCAAACATCGCGCGCGTCTTCATCGCGTCCGAGCATACGCAAAGACAGGCCGTAAATCGGGCGTTCCCAGCGCCGCACCAACAGCCCGAACGCATCAGTCTCGCCTGCCAGTGTGCGTTCGATGATCTGATTGTCGCTGATTTCCATAGAATGAATCAGAATCACCTTCCCCCGGCCCGCGCCATCTTATCCCAGCAAATTTTGTCGCAGCGTTCATCCGCTTGCGCCGCTGTTTTTCAGTTCGCCGCTTAGACGAAGAGGCTACGGGCAAAGTCTGAAAATTAATTCCCAAACCCAACCGCGCGTTGCCCCTGTTACATCAATGGCGAGCCCGCTTCCTGATTCTGGGTTCCTGACTCCTGACCTGAAAATTGCTGATGATTTTCAGGCCAGCAGGAATCAGGGATCAGTTTAGCAACTCAACGTTCTCTCAATTGCGCACCATGTGCAATGGCAAAAACGGAAAGCCACGCCGCCGGTACAATCCGGTAGCGTGGCTTCCCTCAATCAAACACCAGCAATCAAACGCCAGAGCCGACTAACGCGCTTGCTGCAACTTGCCGCCCTTCGCCGCGAGCATCAGCTTGATCAACTCTTCAGTGACTTTCGGCTCCAGCCCTTCGGTGTGGCCTTTATCCACGCGGGCGAGATCGGCCACGACGCGTCCATCCTTGCAATCGGGGTAAACGCTGAGTTGCGCCTTGCCGGGCGCGGGCAACACCCCCCAGGCCGGATTGGGCGGATTCTGGCGCGTGCTGTCATAGACGTAACCCGCCTTGCCGTCGGCAATCTCTTGCGGCTTGCGGCGCGGCGCGCAGCTATATTTGGCGGCCCATTCCGATTGTTCGGGCAAACCCTTCTCATCAATTTCGCGCCGCCCCGTCGCATAGATGAACGAGAAATCGCTGCCGGGCAATTCACGCATGGCCGCCATCGCCGCCGTCATCGCGGGACTGAGCGTCGGCGCGGGCGTCGTGGCGGGGGCAGCCGTCGCGGCAGTCGTTGCAGCAGCCGGACGCGCGCCGAAACTGGCGCGGCCCGGATTGCCGCCCAAGCGTCCGCCCGACAGACTGAGCCAGCCGTCAACTTTGTCTTTGAAAAAATCTGTGCGGATGAGGCGATTGGAAGTCATGCCGCCTTGCGAATGGCCGACCAGCCAGAAGGCCTTGACGTTCTCGGCGCCGAGTTGCTCGATGACGAAGTTGACGATGTTGTGCAGGTATTCGTCGTCCGCCTCTGACCACACGCGCGTCGGCGAATTCGGCGTCGCCACGACCAGCCGGTGCTTGGTCGTGTAATCCAGCAGCGGGAAATAATGGCGCATCCAATTGCCATACGAACCGCCGCCGTGCAGGCTCAGGATGAAGGTGACCTTCTCGCCCTTCTTCAAATCGCACGGATAATCGAGGAAGTACGTGCGCCGCGTTTTCATCTCGACCACGTTGCCCTGATTGATTACGGTTGCCCCTGAGCATTCGCCGTCAGGACAATGCAAATAAGGTGCGGTCGTGCAAGCCGTGCCCGCGAAACGAAACGGCTGGTCTTGCGCGAAAGCAGCGAGCGGTAAACACAAAACGAACGCAAGCCCGCAGGCCTGCCGCAATAATTTTCTATTCTTCATCATAGCTACCGTCCCTTCTGTAATTGTTCGAGAAAATCAAGCTGCGCTTTCAGCAAATGATTGCGCAGTTGTATGGGTGCGCCAAACTCCAAATACGGTTCGGTCTGCTGTTCATAAGCCTTCCATTCCGGCAGCCCTTTGCCGTTGGGATTGCCCGTCGTCGCAAAGTTGATCCAATAGCTCATCATCGTTTCGGCCAGCTTGTGATCGGCTGCCTGAATGAGAGTGTTTTGCGGACTCAGGTTGTGAAAGACATAAGCGATTTCACCGGCGTGATATGCGCCCAACGCGCTGCTCTGCGGATTCGGCGGCGCGTGGCTGAACCAATACAGCCAGGCTTTCGACTTGCCCGTCGCCGTCTGCCGCGCCCAGGTGCGCATCGGCAAGGTGAAGGTCACATCGCGCAGGCTGTCCAGATAAGCCTTCGGCACGTCGGCATCGCTTTTCGCGGGATAGAGCGCGTCGAATTCGCCGAGCACTTCGCCGTATTGCGGGGTGATGCGTTTCTGGTAATCGGCCAGCGTTTTCGGCACCGTCGCGGGCACGGTCAGCGTCGTCATCTCGTTCGCATTCGAGCCAACAATGACGGGCACGTCGTTTTGTTTGCCCTTCGCAAAGATGCCGCGAATTTCGTCGGGGAACACCCAGCCGTCCACATTTGAAGCTGAACGGAACTTACGGCCTTCGGCGTCGTCATTGAAAACGGAAATGATCTTTTCGGCGGGCAAGGCGCGCAGCGCTGACAAAGAATCCGCGCCTGCCGCTTTGCCGAATGCCGCACCGACTTTTTCTGCGGCCAGCACAGTCTTCTTGTCTGCTTGCAAAGCCGCCATCGCGCCGAACGAGCCGCCGCTTTCGCCAATCGCCCGCTGAAACAAGCCTTTCGCCAGCGGCGTCGCCACCAAGGCGTTGACGCTCCACGAACCAGCCGATTCGCCGAAGATGGTCACGCGCTTCGCATCGCCGCCAAACGCCGCGATGTTTTTCTGCACCCATTTCAGCGCCGCGATTTGATCGAGCACGCCGTAATTGCCCGATGAATGCTGCGCCGATTCCGCCGTCAGTTCGGGATGCGCGAGATAGCCGAGCGGCCCCAAGCGATAATTGATCGCCACCAGCACGACGCCTTTTTTGGCGAAGTTCGCGCCGTCATAGGTCGGCGTCGCGCCGCTGCCGCGCGTCAACGCGCCGCCGTGAATCCAGACCATCACCGGACGCTTGTCGCCCTCTTTCGCCGCCGTCCACACGTTGAGGCAAAGACAATCTTCGCTTTGCGTGCGCGGCTTGGAGTAATACATCGAGCCTTGCGGGTAGGCCGCTTGCGGGCAGTCACTGCCGAAGTCAGTCGCTGCGCGGACGCCTGACCAAGCCTGCAACGGCTGCGGCGGCTTCCAACGATTCGCGCCAGTGGTTGAAGCGGCGTAAGGAATGCCCTTAAAGCTACGCACGCCGTCAGCCGTCGTGCCGGAGACCAAGCCGCTTTCGATTTTGAGCGTGCTGTTGGGCGCGGTGGCTTGGCTGGAAAACGCCAACGCCACGCAGGCGCTGAACAAGCAAAGGAAAACAGTAATTCGTCGTGTCATGAATGCTGCCTTTCAAGGTCGAGGTTCAATTGGATGCACACTAAAGAATCAGAAAGCGTGTCAGCAGCCTTGGCTTTCGCGCAGGCTACTGACACGCCATACACACAAGCGCCAATTGAGCTAGAAGATCAACCGCGCCGCAAACTGGAACGCACGTGGCCCGCCCGAACCAAACACCGCGTTGACCCGCCCCGTGGGCTGCCCAAAGGTAAAGTCAGGGTTGCGTCCAGCAGCCGTAATCGTGACCGCGCCCGTTGTCGTGTTGACGGTGGCCGTGGGCCGGACGTAGCCGTTCAGCGTGCCGCTGAAGCCCGTCAGGTTGGCGATGTTGAAGATGTTGAAGCCCTCGGCGATCACGCGGAACTTGACCTTCTCCGTGATGGAGAAGACGCGTGAGAAGCGCAGGTCGTGCGTGAGGAAGCTGTCGCCGTTGGCGAACTTATCGGGCAGCACGAGGTAAGGCAGCACCACGCCGACGGCGTCGCGTTGCGCGCCTTTCGGAATCAAGGCCGCCGGCGTGTCTTTCGCGGCGGGGATGGAAGCGTTGTAAGCATCCACCAGCTTCCGCACATCGCTCTCGCCGAGACCGCTGCCGAACGAGCCGATCTTCGTGCCGGGCAAGTAATAGGTGAACGTTCCATCGCCATCCACGTCCAACGTGCCGAGCGTGAGTGACGGATGCGGGCCGGTTTGCATTTGCACAATGCTCGACAGTTGCCAGTCGTTCAGCACGCCGCGCGCCAGCCGCGCACCGCCCTGGAGCTTCGGCAAATCCCAGATGCCGCTGAAAGTGAAACGGTGCGTGGGATTGGCCGCTACGTTGCCGATGCCCTGGTGCAGGTTGTTGAAATTCGGGATGGAGGCCAGCGTGGTGTAATGCGAGAAGGAATACGCGCCGGTCAGTTGGTAGCCCTTCGAAAAACGCTTGTCCACCTTGACCTGCAAGGCGGAGTAGCGCGAGAGGATGCCCGGCATGCCGTAGTTGATCGGCCCCAGCGAACATTGCGCCGTGGGGTCGGTGCCTTGCGTGCCGGTGCAGGCTGGAATCACGGCGTTGCGCGTCGTGCTGGCGACCGCGCCGCTCGCCGGATTCAGCGTGTAATTGCTGAAGCGGTTCCAGCGATTGAGGTCAACGAAGAAAGTCTCGAACGCTCCGAATCCGACCCCGCGCCGCATGACGAAATCGGCCGACACCGAGAGGTTGTGCCTGACCTCACGCTGCACGCCGACATCGAGATGGATCGTATAGGGGAAGCGCGCGGAGTCGTTGTCGTAAACGGCGTCCAGCCCCTGCCCGCCTTGCACCGATTTGACGATGTTGATGCCGCGAATCGAGAGGTCAGTCCCTTTGTAAGGATTGCTCGCGGTCAGTTGGGACGTAAGGAGCGCCAGATTATTGATCAGATCCTGCGCGGTGAAGTTCACGGGCGTGCTGAAACTCAGCAGCGCCGGCTGCCCGGCCTGACCGGCCTTCGGATTCGGTAGCCCAGCGCCGGTGAACGACGCTAGTCCATTACCCGCCGGGCCAAACAGGATCCGCTGGTTGAGCTTGTAAAAGTCAACATTCGGTGAGGTGTGGTGCAGTGAGATGCTCGAGCGGATGACCGTCTTCTTATCCTTGCCCAACGCCCAGGCGAAGCCAAACGCCGGGTCGAAATTCTTGTAGCGTTGACCAATCGTCCGGCCCAGGCTGCTGGCGGGCAGCAAGGGGGCCAGATACTGCGGCAGCGTCAGATCGTGATAGAGAATGTTCCCCTCATACGACCAACCCAACCCATAATTGAGCGTGAAGCCTTTGCGCATCTGCCAGGCATCCTGAATGTAAAGGCGGAACAGGTTGTTCGTCAGCACCTTGTCATAGTTGTAAGGCCGCGCCGGTTGATCGGGGCTGCCGATGCCGATGGCGAGCGTGCCAGTAACCGGCAGTTGCAACAGGTCGGCAATCGTCGCGCCCGAACCGCCGGGTTTCAAGCTCGCCGGGAGCGTGGCGTAAAGCGTCGGGTTCGAGGCCAGCACCGCTGCCGGGCTGAAGGTCGAGAACGAGCCTTTGTAATTCTGATTCCAGGTGCCGTGATCGAAGATGTGTTCCCAATTGCCGCCGAAGCGCACGCGGTGCTCGCCCTTCGTCCAGTTGACGTTGTCCGTCCACTGATAGGTGTGCGGGTGGCGATCCTGCGGGACGTTGATGCTATTGCCGAAGATCACGCCCAGGATGGTCGGGCGCACGCCGTTCAGACCGAAGCAGAAGGCGGGATTGCCCGCGATGCCTTCGCATTGCGACTGGCTCGGCGGCGCGAGGTGATTGCGCAGGTAAGAGAAGGAAAAGCGAAAGTCGTTGACGACCGTCGGCTTCAGCACGCTGGTGACGCCCAGTTGCATCTGCCAGGCGAAATTGTCCGACGCGATCCAGTTCGATTCCAGCGTGTTGCCGCCCGAAACGCTGTTGTTGCTGTCCATGCTGGTGCGCATGAACGCGGTGTGTTTCTGGTTGACGGTGTAATCAACTCGCACATTGCCCAGATGCTGTTTGAAAGGCTGTTGCGCGATGTGGTTGAACCCGGCCAGCACCGGGTCGTCAAAGGTAATCGCGTTGGCGCCGACCTGCGTGGTGCGCTCGTAGTTGCCAAAGAAAAAGAGCTTGTCTTTCTTGAGCGGCCCGCCGAAGGTGCCGCCGAATTGGCGGCGCACAAAGAACGGATCAGTGGCGCGCGCGCAGGCGGCGGAAGTTGGATTTAGGCAGAGCACGTTTTGCGGCAAGCCGTTCGTGCGCAACTCGGTGGGGCGTTTGAAGCCCGGAAAAGCGGACATATTGTGGTCGCGGAAGAATAGGAAACTGCCGCCGTGAAATTTATTGGAGCCGGTGCGCGAGACGATGTTGACTGCGCCAGCCGAAACCGTGCCGCTCGAAAGATCGAAGGCCAGCGTGCTGATTTGGAATTCCTGCACGGTCTCGGCGGAAAAATTCTGCGAGGTGCCGCCGGTCACGCGGTCGTTGATGCGCGACCCGTCCACGGAAATCACCGTCATACTTTGCGGGGCGCTGCCGACCGAGACCTGAAAGAAGTTGTTGGGATTGCCCGCGCCGGATTGCGCCACGTAACCCACGCCAACGCCCGGCTCCAGCAGCGCTACCGAAAGAAAGCTGCGCCCGTTCAGCGGCAGGTTCTCGACCTTCTCCCGGTTGATGAGGCCGCCAACCACGGTGTCGGTGGTGTTGACGATGGGTGTCGAATCGCCTGAGACGTTGATGAGTTCGCTTGACCGGCCCACGCTCAGCGCAAACTTAGCGGAGACCGTGGCCCCGACCTGCACGGTAAACACCGTCAACTGTGAGGTGAAACCCTGCGCCTCGACCTTCACCTCGTATTCGCCGGGGATCAGGCTCTCAAAGACGAAGGAGCCTTCGCTGTTGGAGGTGAGCTTGCGGGTGGCCCCGGTGGCGCGGTGCGTCGCGCTGACGGTCGCGCCTGCCACCACGGCGTCCTGCGGATCGCTGACCGTGCCATTGATCGCGCCGGTGGCGTTTTGGGCGTAGGCCCGGCTCGCGGGACTTAACAACAAGCCCAGAACAAACACTGACAGCCAAAGCAGAGAGAAAATGCGACTAGCGGAAATTTTCATAATGCTGACTCCTTGTGGACGCCGAAACGGGCTCCCAAAGTTGATGGTTGGAAGTTGATCTGGAAACGGGGTGCCCCGCCCGATTTGATGTTCTGATGCGTTGAATAAACAAGGCCAAGTCAGTGCTTGCCTTGCAGTCATCCCACAGCTAGCCAGGAAAAAATGATTGCTTCGTTATCTGTCTTTGTGAGTCAACAGCGGGTCTGCATTTATGAACGGGCCATAGCTTACTAAACGGACGGTCAGTTTAACAAGCTCGCAGGCGCAGTTTCGCACTCAGCAATTACCAAGGGTTGCACATATAATCCCAACCGAGGAAATAAGACAGGATTCACAGGATGTTCAGGATTAACCGGATTAACCGAAAAGAAAGCGATGAGGTAATTTCAGGCTCATCCTGCTATATTCCCCGCCGCAATCCATCTCCCACAACACATTTCCAGCAAGAGGAGCAGACCCGCATGAAATACTTCGTCACCGGCGCGACCGGGTTTATCGGCGGCCACGTCGCGCGCCAACTCATCAGCGCCGGACACCAAGTCACCGCGCTCGTCCGCCACCCCGCCAACGCCCAAGACCTGACCAAACACGGCATTCAATTCGCGCCCGGCGACATCACCGACAAAGAAAGCATGCGCGCGCCGATGACCAATGCCGACGGCGTCTTTCACCTCGCCGCCTGGTACAAGGTCGGCGCGCGCGACAAATCCGCCGCTGCAAAGATCAACGTCGGCGGCACCCGCAACGTGCTCGAACTGATGCGCGATCTCGGCATCCCCAAAGGCGTTTACACCAGCACCCTCGCCGTCAATTCCGACACGCACGGCCAAATCGTGGACGAATCGTATCGCTTCAACGGCACACACCTCAGCGAATACGACCTGACGAAATGGCGCGCGCATTACGAAGTCGCCCTGTCCATGATCCAAGCCGGGTTGCCGCTGGTCATCGTGCAACCCGGCGTCAATTACGGCCCCGGCGACACCAGCGCCATCGGCAACGCGCTGCGCGATTACCTGCGCGGACGCCTGCCGCTCGTGCCCGATCAGGTCGCTTATTGCTGGGCGCACGTCGAAGACACCGCGCGCGGTCATATTTTGGCAATGGAAAAAGGCCGTGCAGGCGAGAGCTACATCATCGCCGGCCCGCCGTGTACGTTGGTGGATGCGCTGCAACTGGCCGAACAAATCACTGGGATCAAAGCGCCGCGTATGAAAGGTTCACCGGGAATGTTGCGGATGATGGCCGGAGTGATGGGCGTGGTGGAAAAACTGGCGCCGGTGCCGGAAAACTTCGCCTCGGAGACCCTGCGCGTGTCGGCGGGCGCGACGTATTTGGGCAGCAGCGCGAAGGCGGAACGGGAGTTGGGCTTCAAAGCTCGGCCCTTGGCGGAAGGCTTGCGCGAGACGCTGGCGCACGAGCTGAAGCAATTGGGAATTCAGCCAGCACGCTGAAGCACACGCGCCGTTAGTGTTGGGTGAACAATGCTGCGAGCGCTGAGAGCGTGCGCTGGGCCGTAATCGCATCGTGGGGGATCAATAAGTATGACCACGGTTTGCCGCCATGTTGCAATTCGTGTTCGGTCGCGTGCTGGCACCAAAGCACGGCGGCGCGGGCTTTCTCTTGCACTTCACGGCTTTCGATTTCGCTGGCGCGTTTGGGTTCGCAAAGATACTTGGCGGTTTGGGTCTCGACGACGAAATCCGGTTCGTAGCGCTGTTCGTTGCGGTAATAGATATGAAACTTGCCCGGCGCGGGTTTGAACCAGCGCAAAACCTCGGCGTCGTTTTCGAGTAACACGGCAAAGCGCCGCTCAGTGTCTGAATCAAACTTCTGGGCCGCATAAAGACACCGCCGGAAGCCGGTAAAGAGTAAGTTGCGAATCTCTTGCCGGTCGTCGAGCGTGGCGCGGAAGTCGCGCAGCCCGCCTTGCGCACTGATGGCGCAGCCGTTGTCCTCCAAACTCATAAAGCCCTTGCTGACCTGCGCCGCGTAACCCGTCGCACGTTCCCAGCGGTGTTGTTGCATCTGCGCGTGAATGAGCGCGGCCAGCGGTTGACGGTAATTGCGCAAGACGTTCTCGACCTCGTCCTCGTCTGACAAATACGCTTGCACGCGCGCCACGGCTTGCCCCGCCAGCCGGTACAGCAACGCAGCCTGCTCGTCATAACATATATCGTCGTAATCAATCAGCGCGTGCACTAGATGATCTTCCGGGCGCAGCGGGCGTTGCCCGGCGGACTGGCCGCGTAGCCAGTCGCGTTCATTGCTTTGCAGGCTTTGAATCAGGATGTCTTGCGCGGCGGGCTGGTAGTGAATGTTGTTCGTGTCCAGTTCGAACTCAGCAAAGCCCGTCGTGACTTCGCCCGTCGGTGTGATGATGATGCGCGGTAGATTGAACGAACCGCGCTGCACGAACAATTCCAGCGCCTGTCTGACCACGCTTTCGACGCTGACCGGTTCGACAGCGGTGGCGGGTTCAGTCAATTCGCTCAGACTGGCTTGCAAGGGCGCGGCGGTCTCTTTGACGTGCTGCACGATTTGCTGCTGCACTTCGGGCTTGAGCAACTCGGCGGCGCTCGCCAGATGCTCGAAGCGTTTCGCCACTTCAAACGTCTGTTTGGCAATCGCTTGCTCGGCCTTTGTCGCAAACTGCGGTGGCGCGGCGGGCGCGGCGGGCGCCGTGAAAAGCTGGCTGACCGGCCAATGATTGGTGAGACTGTTGCCCGATGCGTTGACCAGCCCCGGACTGCCGTCAATCAATGCCATCACGGCGGGTTTGACGATGACGGCTTCCTTGCGTTCCCGCGCGATGTCGCGGCCAATGACGAGGCCGGTGCGGATGATCGAATCGGGGCGGTTGGCTTCGTCCACTAACTCTTGAAAGCGGTCGTGCGCGATTATGTTCAGGCGGTCAACGGGCTTGACGCCGGTGCGCCGTCCGTAAGGCAAACGCAAACCGCGCCCGATGGATTGCTCGACCAGCGTGCGCGAATTGGCCGCGCGCAACGGCACGATGGTGTAAAGGTTGGTCACGTCCCAGCCTTCTTTGAGCATGTTGACGTGGATGACGATTTCCGTCGCTTCTTCTCGGCTTTCGACGGCCAGCAAGCGTTCGACCGTTTCGTCTTTTTCTTCGCCGCGCTGGTTGGAGTGCACCGTGATGACTTTGTCGCGGTAACGGCCTTCAAAAAACGAATCGTCCTTGATGCGATTGACCAGCGCCTGGGCGTGTTCGGTGTCTTGCGCGACCACCAGCATGAACGGTTTCACCAGCGGCTGCCCCGTTTGCAACGCGTATGTCTGCAATTCGACTTTCACGTCTTCGTGCACGCGCACGCCGTCTTCCAGCTTCAGCCGTTCCAGTTCGTCATCGGAATAGTTTTGCTTATCGAAGTTTTCGCGCGTGACGACGGCGGGTTCTTTGACGAAGCCGTCCGCCAAAGCCGTCGCCAGCGGGTAACTGTAAATCACGTTCTTGAACGCTTCGGCTTTTGTCCCGCGTTCGATTTGCGGCGTCGCGGTCAGTTCCAAACCCAACACCGGTTTCAATTCATTGATGGCTTTGACGCCGGCGCTGGCGCGGTAGCGGTGCGATTCATCCATCAGCAAGACCAGATCGTCCAGCCCGGACAGGTATTCAAAATAACTTTGCCCGATGTATTCCGACAGCCGCTTGATGCGCGGGGCCGTGCCGCCGCGCACTTCGCTGTTGATTTTGGAGATGTTGAAAATGTTGATGTGAACTTTGCCTTGCCACGCGATGCCTGCCAGTCCGGGCTGCTGGCGCAATTCGTCGCGCACGCCCCGTCCGCTCTCGTAATTTTCGCCGGTGATAATTTCGGGCGGATTGCTGGCGAATTCGGCGAGGCCTTGCAAGACGTATTTCGGCGTGTTCGGCGTGAAGTCTTTGATGAGCTTGTTGTAAATCGTCAGGTTCGGCGCGAGCACGAAAAAGTGCCGGATGCCTTTGGCCTGATGCAGGTAAGCGATGAACGCGCCCATCAGCCGCGTCTTGCCGACGCCCGTCGCCAGCGCAAAACACAGGCTGGGGAATTCGCGCTCAAAGTCAGTGACGGAGGGAAACTCCGCTTGTATCGCCGTGAGCGCGGCTTGCGCGTCAGCGCCTTTTGTCAGCACAACCAACTCGCTGACGTGCGCCAGAATTTCCAACGATTCACGTTGGGGAGGCCGCAGGCTCAAGCGCCCACTGATGGCATTGACGTGTCGGTTCATAAAATCAGTTGGTTCGTGAGAAGCGCTGCGACTACAATACGGGGCGTTATGATGGCACAACAGGAATTACAAACGTTGCTCAATCTGCCGGAGCAGGAAAAGCTGCTACTGGCGCATCGCTTGCTGGAAAGCGTGATCGCCAATACCAACGGCCAACCAACGACCGCCGAAGCTCAATCCATCGTTGACACCGCCGAAACGTCAGACGAACCGTCGCCTTCGGCAAAGTGGTTGTTGTCATTGGCCGGCATGTATTCCGGCGGCCCGCGCGATACTGGCGAACGCGCTGACGAAATCTGCGCCGCCGAAATCAAACGGCGCAGCGGCTTCACCATGAAGAAGGAATTGCCCTAAGCATGGCGCTCCTCTTAGACACCGGATTTGCCGTCGCACATTTCCACGAAGATGATCAGCGTCACGCTGACGTTCTCGGCGTTGTTCAACAAATCCGCGACCAGATCATCTTCCCGGTTCCTGCGATCACTGAAACGGTCTATCTGTTGCGACGAGATGCGGGAAACGAAGTCGCCACCAATTTCATCGCCAGTCTTGCCACGACTGCTTTGCGCCTGGAGAACCCTTTGCCGCAAGACTATCTGCGCGCCGCCTTTCTGATGCGCCAATACGCTGATGCTGAACTCGATTTTGTTGATGCCCTCATCGTCGCCCTCGCCGAACGTCTGAACATCACGCGCCTG
>JAYUCP010000255.1:0-12218 GCA_043740245.1 Acidobacteriota bacterium
ACAGCCCTTGCTCACGCGCGGGCTACTGACACGCCGTCCCACTCGATTTAGCCACTACCCATTGCGTCGCAACGTTACGTTGATCGCTGCGCGCGGAAGGCCAATCTCAAATGGCAAATCTCAAATGACAAATGGAAAATGAAACCACTGCCAGTCCGCACTTAATTGATATTCAATTGCACCGTATTCGCAGTTTTGCCATCCACCCTAAACACCAGATCAACCAGCCCGCGTCCAATCAGGCTGCGCGGGATAAAGATGTTGGTTTGATCCAGCCCGGCCAGCCCGCCTTGTGCACTGGCGAAATCCACGGTGGCGTTCGTGCCGCCGATGGTGCAACTCACGTTGCCGAGCGCGGTGCGATTGCGGAAGCCCGTGCCAAAGCCGATGAAGAGCACGACCTCGCCTTCCGGCCCCAGATCAATTTGCACCGGTTCAAAGCGATTGGTGGCTTGATTGAACACCGCCGCCGGCACCTGGGTTTGCTGCCCGCCGGCTGTTTGCCTAAAGATCAGCCCGGCGGGCGCGCCCTGGCCGTTGGCGTTGGCGGTGAACAGACCGGGCGAGACCGTCTCGATGTTGAGCGTGCCCGCGCCCACTGCGGTAGTTCCGCGCATGACGGTCACGGTCGCCGCGCCATTCATCGAACCAAGCGGCACCATGAAATTGATCTGGCCGTCGGCGGCAAAAAAGAGCGGGGCATTGCGCTCGGCGCCCGCCGCATCTCTGATCTTGACCATCACACCCGCCAATTCAGTTGGCAGCGGAATCGTCGTCGCACTGGCCGAAGCGCCGCCCGTCAGGTTCGCCGTCGCTGTCGGAAACAGCGCCACGATGGTTTCGGAAGCAAACGCGCCCTGCGCAAAGCTGGCCGCCGAGATTAGGGCGACGGCTTGCGGGCCGCCCGGTTGCACCGCGGCACTCCGGGTATAAATAAAGTCGCCGTCTTCGGCACCGTTGCCGTTGGCGGCATTGCCGGCGAAATAAAACGTCACCGCGCCCGTGCTGGTGGTAGGCGCCGTCCAGCGGAACGTCCAGGAGCCCTGGTTCGTGCCATTCGGTATCGAGCCATTGAAATTGTGACTGATGTATTGGCGCAGGTTGCCGTTGACCACCGAGGTTTGCAGCAAGGTGCGGTTGGTGTCAGTCACGGTCAGCGTGCCGGCGCGGCGGCCCTGGCTGTCAATCGCGGTGAGCATAAAACCAAAGGCTTGGCGGCTCGTTTGCGCGAGTGTCACGGTCAGCGCGATTTGCTGGCCTTCGGTATAGCCGTTGGCGGGCAGCCCCGTCAGTGTCAACGTGCCGGAACCGCTATTGGGGTTGAAGCTCGTGTGGCAGCCGGAAATCGCGCAGGTTTGTTCGCCGGGCGCGCCCGTGCGTTGGGCGGGCGGGCCGCTCTGGTTGGCCTTCACTTTGCGGCCTGTTACGCCGAAACAAAGCGCCAGCACAATGAAGCCAGCGATAATTGAAAATTTAAGCAAGTACGTCTTCATAAAAAAGTTTGGCGCGCCGTGCGTTGGAATGCCTACTCCGGGCTCTGGCGCGCGCTCACCTCCTAAGTCAAAAATTGAAAAGTCAAAGAATTGCCGGTGTTGGAGTCGAAGCACACCGGCGGCGGTCTGATTTAATCTGAAACCTGGCAATCAGAACAGGGAGGCAGGCCGTTGGAAAACGCGGCAGCGGGTCGCCCAGAGAAGGAATAAGCGAGTGCTCCGCGACCACAGCGGGCCGTTAGTTTGAGATAAAAGAAGAGCGTCTTGGTGAGGCGCTGCATAACGTTAGTCTGATCCTTCCTGTTGATAAGTTGCCAGGTTGGCTGGCTATTGCTAAGCCCGCCATAAGTTCGTCTTGCTGCTAATGCTGCTGTGACTGAAATCCATCCGCCGGGCAGTATTTGGGGGCTACTCCAGGCCGAAGAAAGAACGTGGTGCAGGTGGTTTTGCCGCACACAAAACGCGCTAGCGGATCTAGCGGATATTGATGGTCACCACGTTTGCGCGTTTGCCGTTGATGTTGAGCAGCAGCGGCACTTCGCCACGGCCCGCCAGATTACGCGGAATACGCACATTTAATTGATCCACGCCTTCGAGCGAGCCTTGCGCGCCCAGAAAAATTACTTCGGCATCAACTTCGCCGATCAGACAATTGATGTTGTTGCCCGCCGCGCGATTGCGAAAGCCACTGCCAAAGGCTACCAGAAAGAGCTGGTCGCTGGCGGGCCCCAGATCGAGCGGCACGGCTTCGTAACGGCCCAGCGCTGCATTGAAGACGGCCACCGGTTCGATGCGATCCTGCCCCGCGGCATTGCGCCGCAACAAGACTGCCGCCGGCACGTCTTGCCCCGTGGCATTGGCGGTGAATAAAGCTGGTGCGACCGTCTCGATCAATTGCGTCGCCGTGCCGATGACTTCGCCATTGCGCAGCGCCGTAATGCGGGCGACGCCGTTGCCCGTGCCGCGCGGGATCATGTAATTGATCTGCGACGGCGCGGCGAAAAAGAGCGGCGCATCGCGTTCAACGCCCGCCTGATCGCGCACGCGGATTTTGGCGCCGGCCAATTCGACCGGCAGCGGCGTCGTGGTGGCCGCCGCCGTGCCATCAGCCAGATTTGCGCCGAAGAGCGCGGCGATTGATTCCACCGTCAGCGAACCGGTCAGTGCCAGACTCGCCGCCGAAGCCGTCACCGGCGCGCCCGCCGGTTGCAGGCTCTGGCTGGTGTTGTAAATGTAATCGTTGCCCGTGCCGCCCGTGCCATCCGCCGCATTGACCGCGATATAAAACGTCACGCGGCCCTGATTCTGCGCGGGTGCGCGCCAACTGAAATTCCAACTGTTTTGGCCGGGCGGATTGGGCGCGGTGCCGGGTTGCAGGTGTTGAATGTATTGCCGTCCGCCGTATGCGCCCTGGCCTTCGACCAAGCGGTTGCGCGTCGCCTCGGTCACGCTCAAATCGCCCGCGCGGCGGCCCAGGTCTTCGAGCACCATCGCCTCAAAACCAAAACGGCCCTGGCCCGATTGATTGACGGCCACGGTCACGGCATACGTTTGGCCCGGCGTGTAAACCGGCGGCAAGCCGCTCAGCCTTAACAGGCCCGGCCCGCTATTGACCTGAAACGGGCCGTGGCAGGCCGTGCACGTCGGTTCGGCGGCAATCACGCCCAATGCCGGTGCGCCAGTGCGCGACGAGGGCGGCCCCGTCACATTGGCCTCGACCACATTGCCAGTAAAAATCTGAAAGACAGCCCAAAACACAAAGCCGCTTGTGATTGCCAGTTTGGTGATTGCGTTTTTCATCCGCCTTGTTTCTTTTGTCAGACCGGCCGTCTTGTTTGCCGCGAACAAACGGCGCGCGCCGGAATGACATTCGTTAAGAGATGTACTGCGTTGGGAGAAAGAGAACAACAAGCTGAACTGCAAGCAATCAGCACTGGTCAAAACCTGCACCAGCTTATTCGTACTACCAAATTTCAATGCCAGCAGAGCCCATCGTCTTCAAGTTAATCGCGTTCAATGGCTGGGGGAATTATTTGTCTTGCGATGTCCTGTGTTTATTTTTGAAAGCAACGGCAGTTTGGCATAACTAGCCTGATTCAGGCAACCGCGATGAAACCGATTGGCAATCGTGTGGCCGTGGTCTGGTTGCGCGCTAACGGAAAGGATAGCGGCTGGCGTACCTGCATACAGCGAGCCGCTTGCTATGGCTCGCCAGGCCGCGCTCGCTCCCGCTGCTGTACCGGTGACTGCCTGTCTGATTCTTACTCTAACAGCAGTCAGACTCAGGCAAGCATCTCCGGTAAACAGTCTCTCCCACCATATGAGTGCGCCGCAGTGGCCCGAAAAATACATTGGCCTGGCAGTTGAGCAAATTTTTCCGGCTTGGACTTTAGACACGAGCCACGCGGCCCACAATCAGCGCAGCCTTTTTACAACCGGGTTACAATGGCGGCTAAATTCAATGAAACCTGGCCCGCGCTTGCCGCGTAAGCCGCTGTTCAGATAGCATCCAGACTCAAATGCAGTTCCGCATTGATCCTGATTCAAAAGGGAGAAAGTTATGAGGCCAGGTAAACGCGCAAGCCTGTTGCTTGCCTTGCTCACGTTGCTCACGTTGCTCGCCGGCAACGTCTTTGCCCAGCAGTTCCAGATCAAAACGCACACGCTCAAGAACGGCATGAAGATCATCGTCGAAGAAGACCGTTCGATCCCGAACGTCGCGCTGTACATCTTCTACCGCATCGGCTCACGCAACGAACGCCCCGGCACGACGGGGCTTTCGCATTTCTTCGAGCACATGATGTTCAACGGCGCGAAGAAATACGGCCCGAAACAATTCGACCAGACTATGGAAGCGGCGGGCGGTTCCAACAACGCCTACACCAGCCGCGACCTGACCGTCTATCAGGACTGGTTTCCCAAATCGGCGCTCGAAACGATCTTTGATTTGGAAGCCGACCGCATCCGCGACCTGAGTTTCGATCCCAAGGTCATCGAATCCGAACGCGGCGTGGTCGCGTCCGAACGGCGCTCGTCGGTGGACGCGAACAATTTCGGCATCCTGTTCGAGCAACTTTATGCCGGCGCTTACACCGCGCATCCCTATCAATGGCCGGTCGTCGGCTGGATGGTGGACATCGAGAACTGGAAGCTCGAAGACCTCAAGCATCATTTCGAGATGGGCTATTCACCGTCGAACGCGACGATGGTGGTCAGCGGCGACATCGCCGCCGAAGAGATTTTCAAGCTGGCTGAAAAGTACATCGAACCGATCCCCTCGCACGCCCCGCCCGCGTCCGTCACCACGCGCGAACCGGAGCAATTGGGCGAACGCCGCGCCGTCGTCAAGAAGTTCGCGCAACTGCCGATCCTGATGCTGGGCTACCACGTGCCCGCCGCGCGGCATGCCGATTATTACGCCTTGGAGATGCTGCAAACGATTTTGTTTTCGGGGCAGAGTTCGCGGATGTACCAGCGCTTGGTGGACAAAGACCAACTGGCGCTGTTTGTGAATGGCGGGTTTGGGCCGACGTTTGACGCCACGCTGTTCACCGTCAATGCGCAGCCCAAAGCCAGTGTTGCGCCCGTGCAGGTCGAGGCCGCCATCTACGATGAATTCGACAAGGTGAAAGCCTCAGGCGTCACCGATGACGAATTGCAAAAGGCGCGCAACATTTTGCTGGCCGGCTTTTATCGCCAGATGAAAACCATCAGCGGCAAGGCCAACACCATCGGCACGTATGAAGTCTTTTTCGGCGATTACCAGAAGCTGTTCACGGCCGCCGACGATTACGCCAAGGTGACGAAAGACGATTTGCAACGCGTCGCCAAACAGTATTTCAACGAAAAGAACCGCACCGTCGTGACGCTGGTGCCGGAGAAATAGCCTGGGTACGCACGCATCCTTGCGTGCTCGTGGCATGTGACGGATTGATGCTGAAAGAAAACCCTCCGGCATTGTTCCGTTTGACGCGACTAGCACGCTGGAAGCGATGCGTACCCAGAGGAGAACCCCTATGCTAAAACGATTCGCAAACATCATTCTGATCGCCCTCTTAACCGCGCCCGGCATTCCGGCGCAAACCGCCGGGCTAAAACTGCCGCCTTTCAAAAAAGCCAAACTCAAAAACGGCCTGACGCTGTTGTTGCTGGAACAGCACGACCTGCCGCTGGTCAGCTTCAGCTTCATCGTCAAGGCCGGTTCAGTTGCTGACCCAGTGGGCAAAGACGGCGTCGCCGCGCTGACCGCCAGCCTGTTGCGCAAGGGCACTAAGACGCGCAACGCCGATCAGATCGCGGCTGACTTGGATTTCATCGGCGCGCAATTCGGCGCGTTCACGGGCCTCGATTTCACCAGTGGCCGCGCAGAGTTTGTCAAAAAGGATTTGGCGAAGGGCCTGGATATTTTCAGCGACTGCCTGCTGAATTCGGCCTTCCCGCCAGGCGAAGTCGAGAAGCTGTTGAAGCAGAGCATTGACGGGTTGAAGTCGGCCAAAGACCAGGCGCAAGGCGTGATCGGCCAGTATTTCAACGCTTATCTTTACGGCTCGCATCCCTACGCGCGACCCACCAGCGGCGATGAAAAATCGCTGGCCGCGTTGACGCGCGATGACATTGCGAAGTTTTACGAGAGCTACTACACGCCCTCGAACACGATCATGGCCGTGGCGGGCGATTTCAATACGGCTGACATGGAAAAGCTGCTCGGCGATAAATTCGGCGCGTGGCCGAATAAGCAAGCGCCTGCGATGAACGTATCCGACCCGCAACCGTTCACCGGCAAGAAGCTGTTGCTGGTGGACAAGCCTGATGCGACGCAGACCTATTACCAAATCGGCAACGTAGGCATCGCGCGCACGAACGCTGACCGCGTTTACCTGAACGTCATCAACACGCTGTTTGGCGGGCGTTTTACCTCGATGCTGAACGATGCGCTGCGCGTGAGTTCGGGGCTGACTTACGGCGCGCGTTCGTCGTTTGACCAGCGCAAGGCGCGCGGGCCGTTCGTGATTTCAACCTACACGCGCAACGCGACGACCGAGCAGGCGCTTGACCTGACGCTGGAAATCCTGGACAAGCTGCACACGCAAGGCATTAGTGAAAAGGATTTGCAGTCGGCCAAGAATTACATCAAGGGTCAATTCCCGCCGACCATTGAGACCAGCGATCAACTGGCGAATCTGCTCGCCACGCTGGAGTTTTATGGCCTGGACGCGAGCGACATCAACGATTACTACAAACAGATTGACGCAATGACGCTGGCCGATGCCCAACGCGTCATCAAACAGTATTATCCGCGCGACAACCTGGTCTTCGTGCTGATCGGCAAGGCCAGCGAGATCGAGAGCGTGGCGAAAAAATACGCGCCGAAGCTGGATGCGAAGAGCATTAGCCAGCCGGGCTTTTAAGCAATGTCATTCCTCCCACGAAGACACACGAATAAGCACGAAGAAGACAAATCAGTCTTGGTGTTCCTTTGTGCTCCTTTGTGCTGCTTCGTGTGTCTTCGTGGGAGAGTTTTGTTTGGTAAGGAGAGATCAAGATGAAACGCACAATCACCGCAGCAGTCCTATCCCTATTGGCCTTTGCCGGAAGCGTTTCGGCGCAAGAGGCGACGCTGTTCCAGAAACCCACCGTCAACCGCACGCACATCGTGTTTGTTTACGCGGGCGATTTGTGGAGCGTGCCGCGCGCGGGCGGCGACGCCAAACGCCTGACCAACGGCGTGGGCGAAGAAACCGATCCGTATTTTTCGCCCGATGGGACGCAGATCGCGTTCACCGGGGCCTATGACGGCAACACCGATGTGTTCGTCGTGCCGGCTGGCGGCGGTGTGCCGAAACGCTTGACTTATCATCCGGGGCCGGACAGCGCCGTGGGCTGGACGAACGACGGCAAGCAGGTGCTGTTTAGCTCGATCCGCGAAAGCTATGCCAACATCTTTTTCCGGCTTTATACGATCAGCGTCGAGGGCGGCTTCCCAACGCCATTGCCGTTGCCGATGGCCGAGCACGGCGCGTATTCGCCCGATGGTTTGTCGCTGGCCTATGAACCGCTGGCGCAATGGCAACCCGATTGGAAGCGTTATCGCGGCGGCCAGCAGGATGTGATCTGGATTGCCAAGCTGGCCGACTCTTCCATCGAAAAATTGCCGCACGAAAATTCGATTGACCGTAATCCGATGTGGGTCGGCGACAAGGTTTACTTCCTCTCTGACCGCAACAGCCCAAGCGGCGCGGTGACGCTGTTCTCCTTCGACACCAAGACGAAGAAGGTCACGCAATGTGTGCCGCCCGCCCAGTTGGACATCAAATCGGCTTCGGCGGGGCCGGGCGTGATCGTGTATGAGCGCTTTGGTTCGATTCATCTTTACGACCTCAAGTCGGGCAAGTCGCAACCGGTCAACATCCGCGTGAACAACGATCTGCTGTCGCTGCGTCCGCGTTTTGAAAAAGTCGGGATGCGCGTTGCCGCCGATCTTTTTACGGGCAAACCCATGGCGGCCATCTCGCCGACGGGCGCGCGCGCCGTGTTTGAGGCGCGTGGCGAAATCATCAGCGTACCTGCTGAGAAAGGCGATGCGCGCAATTTGACCAATACAGCGGGCGTGATGGAGCGCGACCCGTCGTGGTCGCCCGACGGCAAGTGGATTGCTTATTTCAGCGAAGAGTCG
Organism: Acidobacteriota bacterium; assembly: GCA_043740245.1. Taxonomy (GTDB): domain Bacteria; phylum Acidobacteriota; class Blastocatellia; order RBC074; family RBC074; genus JACPYM01. Next base: position 8,167 of record JAYUCP010000255.1, read on the forward strand.
GGCGAATATGAATTACATCTGCGCGATCAAAAGGGCACGGGCGAGGTCAAGAAATTCAAGCCCAGCACGCCGCAGACGTTTTATTACGCGCCGACCTGGTCGCCTGACTCGAAGAAGATTGCCTACTTCGACAAGAAGCTGCAGCTTTGGTATCTCGACATCGAAAAAAGCACGCCCGTCAAAGTGGACGCCAACCCGATCGGTTTCAACGACGACGTGATGCAACCGGTCTGGGCGCCCGACAGCCGCTGGATTGCTTACACCAAACAACTGCCCAACGTGATGCGTGCTGTGTTTGTCTATTCGCTCGAAACTGCCAAGGCCGACCAACTCACCGACAGCCTGAGCGACGCGCGCTATCCGGCCTTCGACAAAGGCGGCAAGTATCTCTATTTCACCGCCAGCACGAATATCGGGCCTACGCTGAGTTTCATTGATCTCTCAGGCATCAACCATCAAGCCACGCGCAGCGTTTACGCCATCGTCTTGCGCAACGATCAGCCTTCGCCGCTCGCGCCCGAAAGCGATGAAGAGAAAGTCGCCGAAGAAAAGCCTGCGGAGAAAAAAGACGGACAGGGCGACGCGGCGAAGCCTGCTGACAAGCCCGCCGATAAACCCGAAGCCGCTAAACCGCCTGCTGGCGCGCCCGCGAAGAAAGAGCCAGACCCGGTGCGCATTGATTTTGAAGGCATCGGCCAGCGCATCATCGCGTTGCCGATTCCCGCGAAACCGTATGGCGATTTGGTAGCGGGCAAGGCGGGCACGATTTATCTGGTCGAAAATCCGCCGGTCAATGTTGATCCGACTGGGCCAGCGAGCGCTACCGTACACAAATTCGATTTCGAGAAACGCAAGTTCGACAAGGCGCTCGATGGTGTCACTGCGTTCATCGTTTCGGCGAACGGCGAAAAGGTGCTTTACCGGCAGGGTTTCGGCCCCGTGGGCAGTTGGGTAATCGGCAATGCGGCGACCCTGGGCGCTCCCATGCCGCCGGGTGCGCCGGGCGGGCCGAATGTGCTGCGCATGGCCGAGATGGAAGTGCACGTTGATCCGCAGGCCGAATGGCGGCAGATGTTCAAGGAAGTCTGGCGCGGCGAACGCGATTTCTTTTACGCGCCCAACGCGCACGGCATGGATTTGAAGGCTTTGGAAAAGATGTACGAGCCTTATGTCAAAGCCGTCGCGCATCGCAGCGATTTGAATTACCTCTTCCGCGAGATGTGCAATCAACTCACCATCGGCCACATGTTCATCGGCGGCGGCGATGTGCCCAATCCGAACTTTGTCAGCGGCGGGTTGCTGGGCGCCGATTACAAACTCGAAAACGGCCGCTACCGTTTCGCCAAGGTTTATAACGGCGAGAATTGGAATCCGCGTTTGCGCGCGCCGCTCACGCAACCCGGCATCAACGTCAAAGCGGGCGAATACCTGCTGGCCGTCAATGGCCGCGACGTGCGCGATAGCGACAACGTCTACAGCTTCTTTGAGAGCAAGGCCGGCAAACAGGTCGTCATCAAAGTCGGCCCCAATCCCGACGGCACCGGTTCGCGCGAAGTCACCGTCGTACCGGTTGCCAACGAACTCGCCTTGCGCAACCTCGATTGGATCGAAGGCAATCGCCGCAAGGTCTCGGAACTGAGCGGCGGCAAGCTGGCCTATGTGCATCTGCCCGACACGGCGAATGGCGGCTACATCAATTTCACGCGCTACTACTTCGCGCAAACCGACAAGCAGGGCGCGGTGATTGACGAACGCTTCAACAACGGCGGCTTCCTCGCCGATTACGTGGCCGAAACGCTCGCGCGCAAAAAACTGAGCAACGTCTTCTTCCGCGAAGGCGGCCAGGATTTGACTTCGCCGACCGGCGCGATTTACGGGCCGAAGGTCATGCTCGTCAATGAAATGGCGGGCTCTGGCGGCGACGCGCTACCCTGGTACTTCCGCAAACTGAATGTCGGCCAACTCGTCGGCAAAAAAACCTGGGGCGGCCTGGTCGCTTCGTTCCCCATGCCGATGCTGATGGACGGCGGCACCGTGCGCGCGCCGGACGCGGCGATCTACGGCCTCAACGGCGAATGGGAAGTCGAGAACGTCGGCGTCAGCCCCGATGTCGAAGTCGAATTCGATCCCGCCCAATGGCGGCAAGGCCACGACCCGCAACTCGAAAAAGCCGTGGCGCTGTTGCTGGACGAGTTGAAACGCAACCCGCCGCAACCGAGCAAGCGTCCGGCGTTTCCGAATTATGGGAAGGGGGCGGCGGCTGGCTCCGGGAATTGATGCTATTGTTGAAGGGGTAACGCAAGCATAAGTTTTGCGTTACCCTGTCGGCGAAAGGAGTTGTTATGAAATCGTTTGACGTAGTTGTTGGTAAACAGAACGGACATTTTCTTGCGGCAGTGTTGGCCTATCCGCACATCGCTGAGATTGGCGCTACAGCGGAAGAAGCTGTCGTCAAAGCGAAGTCCGCGATGGAAGAATTTCTGACGAGTGCGCAAGTCGTGACCGTTACGGTAGACGCGCCGGAAGCCAGCGCTTCTTCAGTTCAGCAGTCACACGCCACAGCGGAAGCAGCGGAAATTGCAGCTTCAGAATTTCCTCTAGCGGAAGCGTGGGCGCGCAAAGCGGGGTTACGGCGGCAAGACCCTAACGACCCTGATTATCAAAGTTTCCTCGCTGCACTGGCTGAGGCCAAACAACGAGAGCGTGAAGCGGCACGGCAGGAAGTTGAATAAGCGGCCTCCTAAACTATCTGAATTCGATAAGCCACGATGATTTACATTCTTGACACTTGCTCTTTCGGTTACGTTGAACAGGGTCATCCAACCACCATGCGGCGCTTGCAGGAAGTGTTGGCGGTCGAGGGAAATCAGGTCGTCACGACGATTATCACTGTGGAAGAGCGGGTTGACGGTCGGTTAATCGTATGCCGCAAGGCGCAAGTCGGAAGCGCGCGCGTCAAAGCCTACGCCTTGTTGCGTGCGGATATAGATTTTCTGTTGAGTCATGACTGGCTGCCGTTTAGCGAAGCTGCCGCTGCGTATTTCGACCTACACATTCGACTTAAAAAACTGATCGGCGCGAATGACCTGTCCATTGCGGCGATTGCGCTTTCGGTTAACGGCACGGTGGTGACAGAAAACTTTGCCGACTTCGCTCGCGTGCCGAATCTCAAGTATGAAGATTGGGCGATTGAACGCTTGCTGAACTGACGACAAAAGAAGGTGCCCCCACTGAGATAAACGCGAGCAGGCTTTCTGATGAAAACGTATGATGTGATCGTGCGACTGGTGAGCAACGTTTACGTGGCGGTCGTACCTGCGCTGCCTGGAATTAGAGTGGAGGGCACGACGCGAGACGATGCGTTGTTTCGCGCGAAGCAGGCCATCGAAGACTATTTCAAAAGCGCCGAAGTCGTCAGCGTGTCAGTAGACGTTCCTGCCATAGAGTTTCGTCCGCACGCGACGGTGAATGACCGCTTGAGAGAGCAAGTATTGACTGCTTCGTCAGATGACATGGAAGCGGAGGTTTACCTCAACATCGCCGCCGAGCGTCTGCGTGAACGCGAGGAATTGACGCTGCAAGATGAATGGGAAACCGCGCAAACGGCGCAACAACAACGTCGCCTGGAAGATTTGAAACGACACCAATTACAGCAACGAGATTATCGAGCTATCCGAAACCAGCAGATAGGAGAGAAACAATGAAACATACGAGCTTGGCACTATTACTTCTATGCATCACCGCCGTGTTGGGGCTTGCCCAAACGCCCAACGGCAAAATGCTTTTTCGCAATCCCACGCTGAGCAAGACGCACATCGTCTTTGCATACGCAGGCGATCTCTGGCTCGTCAACCGCGAGGGCGGCGAGGCGGCACGGCTGACCACTGGCGTGGGCGCTGAATTTGATCCGCTCTTTTCGCCCGACGGCACAAAGATCGCCTTCACCGGGCAATACGACGGCAACGTAGATGTCTATGTCGTGCCCGCAACCGGCGGCGTGCCGCAGCGGTTGACCTATCACCCCGATGTGGATCGCGTGGCGGGCTGGACGC
>JAYUCP010000256.1:0-12217 GCA_043740245.1 Acidobacteriota bacterium
TCGAACGCAGGCTGAAGCCTGAACTCCATGCTCTTTTGCTGCTGCCTTGAACGACACCCAACGCGCTCGTTTTAACCAAACATCCCATTGGCACGGCCAGCCTCTCCCTCTATAATCCGCGCACCCTTGCTGTCAGAAGCCCGACAGATCGCTCCTTTCTCAAAGACTCGTGATTTCCAACTCGAACTCTATGCTCAAACGAATTGCTGTATCCCTGTTCGCCAGCGGCGCGCTGGCGTTGCTCTGTTCGCTCACCGTCACGTTGGCACAACGCAGTGAAGCCCCCGTTCAACCTGGCAACCAAGCGGCTGCCCTGCCCGACTTCGATATTCGCGCCGCGCTCGACCGCTCGCAACCTAACGCAGACGACGCGCGCGCCAGCCGCTTTCGCCAAGCGCATCCCGACGCCGAACTGAATTTCAGTTCGCTGACCGGTGCGCCTTCGCGCCTGTGGAGCCGCCGCACGCCGCTGCTGGACGCCAGCAAGGCAGATGCCGCCGTCAATGCGCGCCGCTTCCTGACTGACAACCCAGAACTCTTTCAACTCAGCAGTGCCGAGACCAACGCGCTCACCGTCACGCGCCGCCAGCGCGATGCGCACAATGGCGCGACGCATTTGACGTTGGCCCAAACCATCAATGGCCGCGAGGTTTTTCAATCCGAATTCACCGCGCACTTCGACCGCACGGGCGCGCTGCTGGCCGCCAGCGGCGAACTCATTCCGGCCCTGGCACGCAAGCTCAATCGCACGCAACCAGAGTTGACGGCGAACCAGGCCACGCTGTTGGCAGGCGAGCACGCCGGTGTTGCGCTGGGCAAAGACGCCGCACTGGCGCGCGCCGAAGACACCAAGTTGATTTACTTCCCGCTCACGGCCAACGAAGTCCGGCTCGCCTGGCAAACGACGCTGTGGTTGCGCGACACGCCCGACGTTTATTTGATTCTGCTCGATGCCGAACGCGGCTCGCTGCTCTATCGCCAAAACCTGACGTGGTACGAACAGAGCCAGACAAACCCGCGCGGCCAGGTCTTCACCAAAGACTGCCCACGGCCTGATTTACCCGAACGCAATCCGAACCCGCCTGTCGTGCCACGCGAAGAGCTTCCGTTCAGCCCCGCGCCCTTCAACGGCAAACCGATTTTCAGCGCGAACGATCCGCATCTGGATTGGTGGGCAGGGGCCGCGCCCACCGGCCTCATCAGCAACAACACTGACACGCACCTTGACCGCGACGCCAACGATGCCCCCGACCTGCCGCGCGTCAACACCGCCGACGGCAACTTCTCGTTTTCGCTCGACCTGACGCAAGCGCCTACTACCGCTGACAATCAGCGCGTGGCGCAGGTCAATTTGTTTTACTGGGTCAATCGCTATCACGACATTATGTATTCATTCGGCTTCACCGAAGCGGCGGGCAATTTTCAGACGAGCAATTTCAGCTTTGGCGGACGCGCCGCCGATGCAGTGCAGGCCGATGCGCAAGACGGCGGCGGCACCAACAACGCCAATTTCTCAAGCGGCAGCGATGGCTCCGGCGCGCGCGTGCAAATGTATCTCTGGTCGGGCAGCCCGCAACTTGACGGCAGTCTGGATCAAGGCATCATCCTGCACGAACTGTCGCATGGGCTGAGCATTCGACTGGTCGGCAACGGCACGGGCTTGACCGGCATTCACGCGGGCGGCATGGGCGAAGGCTGGTCGGATTATTTCGGCCTCGCGCTGCTGCGCAATGAAAGCGATGATGTTGACGGCAGCTACCCTGTCGGCCAATACGCCTTTAACAACTACCGCCTCGGCATCCGCCGCTTCCCTTACAGCACCGACAAGCGCGTCTTCCCGCTCACCTTCGGCGACATCAGCCGCAGCACCGAAGTTCACAACGTCGGCGAAATCTGGTGCAACGCGCTGCTCGAAATGCGCGCGCTGCTGATCAAACAACTCGGCTTTCAAGAAGGCCAGCGCCAATCAATCCAACTGGTCGTGGATGGTTTGAAACTCACGCCGCGCGCGCCCACCTTCCTCGACGCACGCAACGCCATCCTGCTGGCTGACAAGATGAACAACAACGGCGCAAATCAATGCGTGCTTTGGCAAGCCTTCGCCAAACGCGGCATGGGCGCGTCGGCCAGCGCGCTGAACGGCAACGACGGGCGGCCTGATGAAGCCTTTGACGTGCCCGCGTCGTGCAGCGCGGCAGGCACGCTGAGTCTGAATCGTTCGGCTTATCTGCTGGGCGAAACGATTCAACTCAAGCTCGGCGACCGCAACGCCGCCGCGCCCGCGCGTGTGCGCATCGAAAGCACCGTCACCGGCGATCTTGAAACCATCACGCTCAACGCCGACGCCACGCTGGTCGGCGCTTTCGACGCCACCGTGCGCCTCGCCGCCGGTACGGCCAATCGCGGCGACGGTGTCTTGCAAGCCGCGCTGGCCGCGCGCGACAAAATCAAAGTGACTTATGACGACGCCGACAACGGCGCTGGCGCGGCAGTCCAAATCATCGCGCTGGCCGATCTGGCCGGCGAAAAGACCGCCTTTGAAGACAACGTCGAAAACGAAAACCCCGGCTGGCGCAGCCTCGGCACGCCCGCCGTGTGGGGCGTCACCGCGTCGCGCGCCGGGTCGGGCGCACAATGCTGGACTGACAGCCCCGGCGGCGCTTACGCCAACAACACTGACAGCTCGCTCATCTCGCCGCTGTTTGATTTCAGCAACGCGGCGGGCGTGACGTTGAGCTTTGCGCACAGCTATACGCTCGAAAACGGCTTTGATTACGGGCTGGTCGAATTCTCGGCGGATGACGGCGCTACGTGGCAGCGCGCGGCGACTTTCACGGGCACGCAAACGGCCTTCACGCAAGCGCGTTTCACGCTGGACAAACTCGCGGGCATCCCGCGCGCGCGGCTGCGCTTTCGATTGCTGACCGACGCGAACACGACCGCAGATGGCTGGTACGTTGACGACATACGCCTGATCATCCGCACTTCCGATCCAGCCGTGTTGCCGCCTACGGCCACGCTCGCGCCCGTCATTACTGAGGTTCTGCCCGCCTTCGGCGCGCCCAACGGCGGCACGGCTGTCAAACTGAACGGCGCGAATTTCACCGAGAGCGCCGACACGCGCGTCTTTTTCGACAATGCATTGGCAACGAATGTCAGCGTGTTGGGCGGCACCGCGCTCAGTTGCACTGCGCCCGCGCACGCGCTGGGCGCAGCGACCATTCGCGTCGAGAACCGTTACGGCGCGGCGGTTTTCACCAGCGGCTTCACTTACTACACGCGCCCGACATCGTTGCCGCAACCAAAAGCCACTGGCCTCTTCCCCGCTTCGGGCGGGCTGCGCGGCGGCACGACGGTGACGATCACCGGCACCGACTTCACGCCCGAAACAACGGTGAGCTTCGGCACGCTGGCCGCGCGTTCCGTCACCTTTGTCAGCGCCAGTGTTTTGCGCGCCGTTACACCGACCGCAACCACGACCGGCGCGGTTGACCTCGCGCTCAGCAATCCCAACACAAGCCGCACGACGCTGACGAATGCCTTCAGTTACACCACCGCGACGCCGCCGGCAGCGCGCACGATCTTGCCCAACGGCGGCGAACGCTTTTTCAACGGCAACACGATCACCTTGCGCTGGCAATCCAGCGACAATCGCTTCGTCGCGCGTCACCGCTTGGAATTGCAACGCAGCCTGGGACAACTCACGCCCGCGTTTGAAAAGATCGGCGACATCGCTACCGACTTGCCCGGCACGGCGCAATCATTCAACTGGGCGATCCCGAATGCGCTCGCGCCCAGCGCACTGTACCGGCTGCGCGTCATCGCCGTGGATGACGAAGGCAGCGAGGGCGACGCTTTTTCGAGCGCCGATTTCAGCGTCGAACGCCGCTGGCTCGCCAACACCGCGCTGCCGCAAGCCGTGCAACGCAGCGCCGTCACGCACGATGGCCGCTACGTTTATTCCATCGGCGGGCGCACCAGCGCCGCCAGCAGTACGACGGTCAGCACTGTGCGCCGCTACGATCCGGCGGCAAACGAATGGACGACGCTCGCGCCCTTGCCCATTGGCTTAAACGCGGCGGATGCGGCGCACCTGAACGGCAAGCTCTATGTGCCCGGCGGCATCACGGTGCAAACCGAATTGGAGCCGCGCCAATTCGTTTACGACATTGCCGCCAACACCTGGACGACCGCCGCCACGCCGCCCGGCGATATTTATCTTTACGCGACCGTCGCCGATGAGGCGCGCGGCGTCTATTACCAAATCGGCGGCGTCAGCATCAGCACAAACGAAGCGGTCAGCGCCGTGCGCGCTTACGACCCGCGCGCCAACACCTGGAGCAGCCTGCCGCCCCTGCTGGCCGCGCGTTTCGCTCACGAAGCCGCGCTCATCAACGGCAAACTTTATGTCGCGGGCGGCAGCGATACCATCAACACATTGAGCAGCGCTGAGGTTTTCGATTTCAACACGCAACGCTGGACGGCCTTCGCCCCGCTGCCGCGCGCGCGCCGTTACGCCGTCAACGGTCTCGGCGCAGACGAAGCGGGCCGCCCGCTCTGGTTCCTCGCCGCTGGCGAAGAGGCCGCTGGGCTCCCGGCGCTCGGCAATGTCGAAGCCTATGACCTCGCCGCCAATCGCTGGCTCACGCTCGACAATTCGTTCAACCTGCCGACCGCGCGCACGGCGGCCAGCGGCATATTGCTGAACGGTTTTTTGTATGCGCTCGGCGGCGGCACGGCTTCGAGCGGCACGGCCACCAACAGCACCGCGCATGAACGTTTGCGTTTGAATGGCGTCGCGCTGACCGTGCCCAATCAACCGCCCTTGTTGAATGTCGCTGCCGCACAACTCGCTTTCGTCAACGCCGAACTGCGCCTGCCCGTGACCGCCAACGATTTCGGCGCGGACATGCCGCTCACGCTCACGGCACAAGGACTGCCCGCAGGCGCGACCTTCGACGTGACCAACAACGGCAACAACCAGGCGCGCGGCTTGTTGCGTTGGACGCCGCAAGCCGGCGATGCCGGCCGCACCGTTGCGCTCAGCTTCAGCGTCAGCGACGGCCAGTTGAGCGATGTCAAAACCGTCAACCTGCGTGTCGTCACGGCTGGGCCACTCGCCACGGTCAACGCCGCCGATTATCGCGGCGGCCAACTCGCGCTCGATTCCATCGTCGCGGCCTTCGGCACGAATCTGGCGACAGGCATCGAAGTGGCGCAATCGCTGCCGCTGCCGCAAGCGCTGGCGGGCACGACAGTGACGGTCAACGGCGTGCTCGCGCCGCTCTTTTTCGTCTCGCCAACGCAACTCAATTTCCTGATTCCGCCGAATGTCGAACTCGGCCCCGCGCAAATTCTGGTCAGCACTGTTGCAGGTAATTTCTCTTTAGGCACGATTGAGATCGTCGCCGCGCGTCCGGCGCTTTTCACCGCGAACGCTTCGGGCCAAGGCGATGCCGCCGCCGTGGCGACTGCCGATGGCGTCACTTTTCAAAACGCGCCGTTCGATGTGACGATCAATGGCAGGCCGAACGTCCTGTTGTTATTCGGCACGGGCCTGCGCCGCGCCTTCGTCAACACGCCCAACGCCAGCAATGGCGTGGCCGATGCTGTCAATGCCACGATTGAAGGGCTGACCGCGCGCGTGCTGTTTGCAGGCGCACAAGGCGGGCTGGCGGGGCTGGATCAATTGAATGTGGAATTGCCGGCGGGCCTGGCGGGCAAGGGCGCGCGCCGTGTGGATGTGATCGTCACAGTCAATGGCAGCGTGGCCAATCGTGTGACGATTCTGTTGAAATGACCTGGGAGCGCCATGGCCTGCGCTTGCTTTGATTGGCGGTGACAACCTGCATTCAGCCTTGGGCCGTTGAAGAGGAGGTAGCTGGCGTCGGGCCACACGCCTTTGCCTCGGGCCTTCATTACGTCAGTTGCCACGCCAGCACGCTGGCAGCGCTGCGTACCCAGGTCGCCGTTATTTCTCAAACAGCCGCGCCACCGGCTTCCCCGCCTGCGGATTCTGTTCGCGGTAATCAAACCCCAACCACTTACAAAGCGTCGCCGCCACCTGATTCTGATAGAGCGTCGCGCTATCCTTCCATTCGCCGCGCAACGCGCTGTCCGGGCTGACAAAGGCCATCCAAATGTATTGCGCTGCGGGCACTTTCTCGCCGTGATCCGTCCAGTCTTTGATCGTGTTGCCGCGCCCGTGATCTATCGTCACGATGACTGAAGTCTTGTCGCGATAACGCGGCGTGCGTTGCAGGTACTCCCAGAGTTCTTTCAACTGCCGGTCGTTTTGCGCAAACGAATTGAGCACGTGCGCATAATCGCCCGCGTGCGCCCAATCATCGGTTTCACCGAGCGCGATGTGCACGACGCGCGGTTGATATTTTTGCAGATGCGCCAGCGCAAAGCGCACGGTGAAATAGTCAAAACGCACGCTGTCCCACGGGCTGAGCTGTTCGCTTTGCAGCTTGCCCAGCACCTTTATTTCCGGGTCGGTCGAAGCATACGGCTCGTGCCCGGCGTTGATCGTCACCGCGCCTTCCTCGTGCTCGCCGATCCAATTGAAGACATCCCACGAACCGAAGAGCGCGACCTGTTCTTTGCTGAGCTTGAGCTTGCGCTTGAGGAATTCGAGCACGCTGGGGTTGGGGTTGCGGTTGCGGTCGTTGCTGTTGATCACGTCATCGTGCGCCTGGCCCGTCAGGATTTCGGAATAGCCGGGATACGAGAACCACATCTTGTTGGTCGTCATCACCGCGCTGTTCAGACTGCGGTTGCCGGCGATGGAGCCGTGCTCTTTCAGCAGCGTACCCCAGAAAAACGGCAGCAGCTTCAAACGGCGCGCCTCAGCCGTGTCGGCCCAGTATTTTTTGTACAGCGCGGTGTCTTCGACGCGGCCTTTTTTGGTTTTGTCTTTGAGGATGTCGAGGTCTAGGCCGCCGAAAACTTCCTGCGTGCGCGCGCCGTCGAGCGTGATGAGGATGACGTTTTCGGTCTTGCTTTGCGCGGCGGCGACACAGGTGAGCGTGAATAGGAATGCGAGGGGGAGCAGCGTGTCTTTGGTTTTCATCACAGCGTAGCTTTCAGGTAAGAGGAGCTGACGGAACAGACGGAATTAACGAAACAAACAGAAGCGCTGTTGGCTTTCTGTCTGTTCTGTTATTTCCGTCTGTTCCGTCAGCTCTATCGGTTTTGGGTTAGAAGATCAGCTTCAACGCGAACTGAATCTGCCGCGCCGGAAAGGTCGTGGTGATCTTGCCGTAACTGCCTGTGTAATTGCCCGCCACGTCAAACCGCACGTTCGACGCGTTGCTATCAGGCTGCACGAAGTTGGTGCGGTTGAACAGATTGAAGGCTTCCATGCGGAATTCGAGTTTGGTCTTCTCTTTCCACACGGGGAAGGCTTTGTGCAGTCCCAAATCCGTTTGGAAGAAGCGCGACGAACGGATGATGTTGCGGCCCGCCGTGCCGAAGGGCAGCGTGCGGTCAGTCGGCACCGCGACGGCCAGTGGATTCAGGAAATTGTTCGGATCGTTGCGGTCGTTGTAGAGCTTCTGCCCGGTCAGGTTCGGGCGATAGGTCAGCGATGAACCGACCACGAACGCCGAGGCCGGACCGTAAGTCAGATTGACCGGCAAGCCGCTGGTGGCCGCGTTGATCAGCGTCATGCGCCAACCGCCCAGCACTGAATCCGTCAGGACATTGCCGCCCAGATAGCGACGGCCTTTGCCGAAGGGCAGGTCGTAAACAATGCTGGTCGTGTTGTTGAAGGGCTGGTCGTAGTTCGAGAGGCCCTTGTCATTCGCCAGGTTGCGGATGTTGCCGCGCGAGTTGTCGCCGAAGTTGGCTTCGAGATGCCCTGCGACGTTGTCCATCGCCTTTGACCAGGTGAAGGAATTGAGCACGTAGAGGCCTTCGGAGAAACGGCGCTCCAGCTTGACCTGCATCGCATGGTAATTCGTCCAGCCGCCATTGAACGAAATCTGCACGAACGAGTAATTGGCGAAGGGGCGGCGCGACTGCAAAGGTGTGCCCGCCGCCGGATCGCTCGCGCCGTTGGGCCGCGCCTGGTTGTAATCGGCCAGCATAATCAGCTTGTTGCTGCGGTTGCCGACATAGGCCACGTCCACCAGCCACTTCCACGGCAGTTCGCGCTGCACGCTCAAATGCCAGCTTTGCACGTAACCGGCGCGCGTGTCCTTCGGCGTGAAGTTGACGCGCGCGGTCAGCGGATTGAAGCGCGCGGGCGCGACGAAATCCGTCGGGTAACCGGCTTCGGTCGGACGGAAACAGCCGAGGAAGTTGTTGCCGCTGCAAATCGCCTGCGAGGTCTGTTGCACAATGCTGTTGCCGACAATGTTCGGGCCGTTGTACGAGAGCAGGTTCTCGCCGCCCAGCCGGTTGAAATGCACGTAGCTGACGCCGTAACCGCCGCGCACCACCGTCTTGTCGAGCGCGTTCCAGGCGAAGCCGAAACGCGGCGCCCAGTTGTTGCGGTCGGGATTGACCAGCGCGCGGTCGTAAATCGAACCGCTCTTGGCCGCGCTCAGCGTGGCCGTCGCCGGATCGAAGTTGCCCAGCAGGTTGTCTTTCTCCCATTGCGGCGTGGCGAATTCATAACGCACGCCCAGGTTGAGCGTCAGCTTCGGGCTGAACTTGAAATCATCCTGCAAGTAAGCGAAATGCATACGCTGGCGCAGGTGGACGATGACCGCGTTGTTCAGGTCGTACTGGCTGCGCGCGCCAAAGAAGAAATCCGCCAGGTTGTAAAAGTTATTGCTGGCCGCGCCTGCGGGGCGGCTGAACTGGCCCGAATAGGTGTCGGTGCCGTACTTCGGGTTGAAATCGTCAATCTCGGTAAAGATCGCCTGATACTCGTAGCCCGTCTTGAAACTGTGTTTGCCCGCGAGGAAGGTGTAATTGAAACGCGGGTCGTAAACCGTCGGATTCTGGAATTGCGGATTGCTGTTCTGCCGACCCAGCCCCAGATAACCGCCGATGGATTGCGTGCTCAGCCCGCCGGCAAAGCGCGGATCGGTCGGCAGCCCCGGCAAGCGGAAAGCCGGATCACCCACGCCCGTCGGCGTTTTGCCCGCGTCGGTGCGCGAGATGCCCATGCGGAATTCGAGCAGCGAGGTCGCGGTCAGGTTATGCGTCACGCCCGTCGCGAGCTGTTGATTCAGCACGCGGATAAACGAATTGGCATTCGAGCTGAACAGCGGCCCCGGCAGCGTCGGCGCTTCAAAGTTGTTGACCTTGCGTTGGCTGAGGCGGACAAACGCGGTCGTCTTCGCGTTGAAGTTGTGGTCAATCTTCAGGTCGCCCTTGTCGTTGAAGAAGCGATTGCGCGGCAGGTTTTCGTAGTTGTTCGACGCGTTGGCATTGACCGGCGCCGGAATCGCGTCAATCACCGAACGCGCGAATTTGGTCAGCGGCACAGCCGTCCCGGCGTTGAAGCGCGTGCCAGCCTTCACGGTCGCGCCGGTTGAATCCACATAATCGAAGGGCGCGATCACATCCACCGTCAAAACGCCGCGGCGATTGTCGGCCGTCGGGATCGTTTGAATGTTGCCTTGCAGCGTGCGGAAGATGCGGCGGAAGCCTTCGTAATCGAGGAAGAAAAAGGTCTTGTCCTTGATGATCGGGCCGCCGACGGTGAAGCCGAATTGATTCTGAATCAGCGTCGGTTTCTGATTACGCAGCGGTTTGAAGAAGCCCGTCGCGTTGAGCGAAGTGTTGCGCAGGAATTCGTAGGCCGTGCCGTGGAATTGATTGGTGCCGCTGCGCAGCGCCGCGTTGATCACCGCGCCGCCCGCGCGCCCGAATTCGGCGCTGAAATTATTCGTCTGGACTTTGAATTCCTGCACCGCGTCGGGCGAAGCCTGCACGACCTGATTCGAGAAACCCTGATTGCTGGTGCCGTAAGAATTGTTGTCCACGCCGTCCATTACAAAGTTGTTGAGCGAACTGCGCAGCCCGTTCACGTTGAATGAAGCGTCGCGCGTGCCCGTCTCCTGCGCGGCCAGCCACGAACGGCGCACGCCCGGGCTGAGCAGCGCCAGGTCGGCGTAAGAGCGGCCATTCAACGGCAGATTGACGATCTGTTCGCGGTTGATGATCTGGCCGCGGTCGCTCGATTCGGTTTCGAGCAGTTGCGCGCTGCTGGTGACCGTCACGGTCTCGCTGACCGCACCGGCCTTCAGCGCCAAATCCACGCGTTGCCGCGCGCCGACGGTGACCTGGATGTTTTCGGCCACGGCCTTTGAAAAGCCCTGCGCCTCGGCGGTGATTTGATAAACGCCGATCTTGACGTTGTTGAATTGATAGGCGCCGTTCTCGTCGCTTTGCGCGGTTTGCGTGATGCCGGTGGCAATGTTTTTGAGCGTGACGGTCGCCTTCGGCACAACCGCGCCGCTGGCGTCGTTGACCGTGCCGAGCACGGTGGCCGTGTCGAATTGCGCGTAAGCAAAGGGCGCAAGCAACAGCGCAAGCAAGGCGCTGGCAAAAAGATGTCGTGTGACATTGATGAACTTCATTGGAGACTCCTTGAAGGTGTTGGATGTAAGGCCAGACGGCCACTGCCGCGCGTGCAGGCCGCGCGGCAGTTCAGATTGAAAGCACATCCCAGCAAAGCAGGCTTCCTGTCTTGGCGCAGGATTTTTAGGTGCGCGTAGCTTCGCGCGCGCGGGCGGCAGAGTCAAACGGCTTTGATAAAAAATTCCATTCTCTTGCAAAACTTGAACGCCGCCCGCTGCTTATCCTCTCTGCCAGACGGGTCAGTCAGAGCAATGAGGTTGAATTAGGGAAATTGGGGCACAGGGCGCGCCCCTTGTAGTAGCGAATTTATTCGCGCCGTCGCGCCGCGAATAAATTCGCTACTACAAGGATAATCGCTAATTCAACCTCATTGGTTAGTCAGACGGGTAAACCGGGCGCGGCCCTCACCGCAGCGTGATTGCACGGTTAGTTGCTTACGGCCAGCAGCCAAATAATAAAGCGGGTGGCGTTTGCCAAACGCCACCCGGCCAGACTGCCCGCACTCACACGCGGCTCAAGCGCACTACTTGATATTGACCTTAACCGTGTTGGCCGTCTTGCCATCCACCGTCAGCACAACATCAATTTCACCTCTGCCAATCAGGCTGCGCGGAATGCCCACATTGATCTGATCGAGTCCCGCCAGGCCGGTTTCCCCACCCGCATAGATCACGTTCCCGTCCGCATTGCCCAGTTTGACCGTCACACTTTGCAACCCGCTGCGGAAGCGCAGCCCCGTGCCATACAGGAGTAAATAGACCAAATCCGTGGCCGGGCCGAGGTCAATCGGCACCGCCACAAAACGTTGCGAAGCCGCGTCAAAGGTCACGGCAGGTTCGTAAACCTGTTGGCCATTCGCCCGCACGCGCAAGGCGACGGCCGCCGCCACACCTTGCCCACTGGAGTTCGCGGAAAACAGGCCGGGCGCCACCGTTTCAATCTGAACGCGCCCGGTCGCAATGCGCCCATCGCTGCTGGTCACCGTGACGACGCCCGCGCCCGGCAGCGTCCCGGCAGGGATGAGATAGTTGATCTGGCCAGCCGAAACGAAGAAGAGCGGCGCTGTCCGTTCGGTGTTCAGCGCGTCTTTCAGCTTGACCGTTGTGCCGGCCAACGTGGTGGGCAACGGATTGGTCGCGGCGGATTCCGTGCGCGTTGAAAAGTCCGCCCCAAACAACGCGCAGATGGATTCCGGCGCTAAGGCCGCGCCACTAAAACTGGCGGCGGAAACGCTGGCCGTCGTGTTGACGGGTTCGGCGTAAACGAAATCATCGAAGACCGCCAGATCGGTCGTCGCGCTTTCACTCGGCCCGCTGGTGACTTGTCCATTGTTAAAGTTGAAAACCTGGGTCGTGCCTGCCGTGACGACTACGCGCGTCACGATGGGCGCACTGAAAAGCACGCCCAGGAATTCTGGCTGCCCGCTCGCTCCCGCAGGCACGAAGAACTTGCCCAGGCTGACCGCCCCGTTGAAATACTCGATGCTCGAAGTGTTGGCTTGTTCGACATCCAGAAAGATGGCGCCAAAGCCGCGCGTCGAAGCTTGCACCGTCGTCGTCGTGGGCGCGCTCGCCAAAACGAAGTTCACCTCATATTTGTTGTTGTTGAAGGCCGCGAACGTATTGGCCGTGCTAAAAGCCGGGAATTGATTGGCCACATTTGGATTGGCGCTGAC
>JAYUCP010000257.1:0-12179 GCA_043740245.1 Acidobacteriota bacterium
TGCCGTAGGCTCAATCCGCAAACCCGCTGTGCCGGCGTTGCTCACTGAGCGGTTTACTTGCCACGCCGACGGCAAACTAACAGTTTGCCGTACGCCGACCTGCAACCCGCTCTAAGCTAGGCAGTGCATTGAGCATCTGATTAACACCAGATGTGACTAACGATAAATGTTACGACCGTTGTAACCCTTCCACGTGCTCTCGAAGTAGGCGGCGTCATCAATGTTGTGTGAACTGACGCCTAGCACGATGCCGCCATTTTTCAGGTCGGCTTCATAAAGCCTGGCCCGTTCTTCGGGAATGCCCCAGCCGATCAGCGCACCGATGAGTCCGCCGGTCAGTCCGCCCGCGCCCGCCCCGGCCAGTGCTGCCGCCACCGGCCCGGCAATCACGAGGCCGAGTCCGGGGATTGCAATACTGGTTCCGATAGCGGCAAGCGCCGCGAAGATTGCACCTGCCGTGATGCCAAGCGCGCCGCCCACGCCCGCGACCTCCAGCGCCTTGTTGCCCAGTTCCGTATCCGTCACGGGTTCGTCGGAGAAATACTGCTGGCGCGTCTCATCCGACATCATCAGATTGATCTCCTTTTCGTCGTAGCCGCGACTGAGCAGCGAGTTGTAAGCGCGCTCCGCCGAAACGCGGTCGGTGAAAGTTCCGGTTACCCAAAACTGCCGGGTGCCGATAGTTACCCCGCTCGAATGAAAGGTCTGATTGTTCGCAGTCTGCTGCGCCTGCCCGGCCGCCGCAGCGGCAAAGCTGTTGGTTGTTTCCATTTGATTTATCTCCTTGTTGAAACTGCACCTGATTTGGTCGCTGATGATCGGCGATCCTGAACTGGCTGGCTGTCCAATACGGCACAACTTCGGAAAGAAAGGTGCGGGAGGCAGTTTTTGGCGCTAATTCAAGGCCTACGCGGGCGGTCTTCGGCCACTAAGCGCTCAAGCATTTCGATCTGCTGTTGTTGCATGCGCACCAGTTCCACCCAGGAAGAGTCGCGCAACTCATTGAATTTTTCGTGCAACTGCATGATCTCCAACTCGGCTTTCAGGTTGACCTCGTAATCATTCTTCGCCTGCAAGTGGTCTTTTTCGGCTTGGCGGTTCTGGCTCATCATCAAAATCGGCGCGGCGTAGGCGGCCTGAAACGACATCGCGAGGTTGAGCAGGATGAAGGGGTAGGGATCCCAGCGGTAAACATACCCCGTGATATTCAGCGCAATCCATACCAGCAGCAACACGCTTTGAATGATGATGAAGCGCCACGAACCGATGAGCTTGGCGAAACGATCCGCGACCCGTTGCCCCAACGTCAGTTGTTCCTCGAACTCGTGCGCGACGTTGCGCGCGACGCGGCCACGCTTGATGAAGCTTTCGACGATCTGGCGTTCATGTGCAGAGAGCTTGTCGAGTTCTTGCGCCAGCAAGCGCTGGGCGGTTGCGGTTCGATTGACAGGCATAGCTCGCAACTCCGTTCATTGCTTGGTCAATTACTTCTGCTTCGACATCTGTTCGAGCACCGCGCCGAGTTGTTTCAACTCCTCGCCGTAGCGCGCCCAGTCACCTTCGCGTTGGGCCTGAATCGCGCGTTCGTAATGCTGTTTGGCCTGCGTCGCAAGACTCTCGTTATCGCCCCCGGGCGGCGCGGCAAGTGGCGCGTTTGCATTCGCTGTTGGCGCTTGGGCGTTGGCAGCCGCCGTCGTATTGCCGAAGACCCGCGCCAGACTGGCTTCGAGCGTCGGTTCCATGGCGATGCGATTTTCGGCGGCCACGATCACGCGCTTGAGTTCGGGAATCTTGCCGGTCTCGGCCCGCAGATAGAGCGGCTGGACGTAGATCAACGATTCCTTGATCGGGATCACCAGCAGCGTGCCGAAGATGACTTCGGAGCCGCGCTGATCCCAGAGCGAAAGCTGGCGCGAAATCTCAGGGTCCTGGTTGATGCGCCCCAGAATTTGTTTGGGGCCGTAAATCAGTTTCTGTTTGGGGAAGCGGTAAACCAGCAAGTGGCCGTAATGCTCGCCATCGGCGCGCGCCACCATCCAGGCCGCGAGATTGTCTTTGCTCTTCGGCGTGAAGGGCAGCAGCAGCAGGAATTCTTCGGCCTGCGCGCTGGGCAGCTTCATAATCGTGTAATAGGGATTCATCGCCTGCGCCGCGGCCTCGCCGCCGCCCTCGCCCTTCTTCTGGGCAACGGCCACGACCGACCATTGATCTTCTTTGTTGTAGAAAACCTGTGGCTGATTCATATGCCAGGTCGAATAAACCTCCGCCTGCAATCTGAAAATGTCTTCGGGGTAGCGCAGATGCGCGCGCAGGTCGGTAGGCATTTCACTGAGCGGTTTCAGAATGCCGGGGAAGATGCGCGCCCAGGTTTGAATCAGCGGATCGCGTTCGTCGGCGAGGTAAAGCCGCACGTCGCCCTGATAAGCATCCACGACGGCCTTGACCGAATTGCGGATGTAATTGACGCCGTTCACCGGTTGCGAATAAGGGTAGCGGTCGCTCTGCGTGTAAGCGTCGGCGATCCAGAAGAGCCGTCCTTCAGAAATGACCAAGTACGGATCGCTATCGAAGGTCAGAAACGGCGCGACCTGGGCGAGCCGCTCCTTGATGTTGCGGACGTAAAGCACGCGGCTGTCGGGCGTCAGATCATTCGAGAGCAACAGCTTCAAATCGCCGAACCGCGAAGCAAACAACATCTGCCGCCAGGTCGAGGCGATGCTCACGCCGCCGTTCCCTTCAAAGCTGGCGAAGACGTTCTCTTCGCCAGCCGGATAATTGAACTCCTTCGCCGTCGTCTTGACGTAAACGCGGTCATTCGACAGTTCGCCAAAATAGATTTCGGGCCGGTCAACCTTGAGCGCGGGCGCGGTCGAAACCGGCGGGATGTTTTTGACGAAGAGCACCGGCAAGCCTTCGGGCGTCACCTGATTGACCGGGCCGAGCGTCAGCCCGAAGCCGTGCGTGAAGGTCAGTTGTTCATTGATCCAATTGCGATTCGGCAGGCTCGCCGTCGAAAGCTCGCGCGCCGAAAGCATGACCTGTTGCAATTCGCCGTTGATGCGATAGCGGTCATTGTCCACCGATTGGAAATCGTAGTAGGTGCGAATCTCCTGCAACTGCGAGAAAGTGTCGAGCAACGGCTTCTGATCCCAGAGGCGGATGTTATTGATGGTCGGCTGATTGTCTTGAATGTCTTTGGCAGTCAGCGCCGCATCGCCCGGCAGTTCGCGCTCTTCGACGTGATCCAGCCCGAAGGCTTTGCGCGTCGCGGCGATGTTGTGCGTGATGTAAGGCGTCTCTTTGACCAACTCGTTCGGCCCGACCGAGAAGCGCTGCACGAGCGCCGGATACACCGACCCAACGGCGACGGTGACGAGGTAAAGACCCAGCCCCGCCCAGAGCAAGCCATTCCCCGCGCGCAACAAACTCGCGGCGGCCAGTACGGCGACCAGCACCGCCACACAAATCTGCACATAAAGCAGCGGCAGCGTGGCATTCAGGTCGGTATAGCTCGCGCCCGCGATGGGCCCGCTGGTGGAGTAGAGCAGATTCGGGATACCCAAATATGTCTGCCCGGCCAGCACCAGAAACAGCGCCGCCACCAGCGTCAGCAAGTGCGCGCGCGGCCCGTGTCCAAGCTCGATCTGGCGCAGTTTGATAAACGTCTCGGCCCCACGTGCGGCATAGATGGCCGCCGCGCCGAGCAAACAGATCACCACCAGCGTGAGTAACAAACTGGCGAGCGTTTCGAGCGCCGGCAGCGTGAAGAAGTAATAGCCGATGTCGCGCCCGAAGATCGGATCAGCCTCGCCAAACGGCGTCTGGTGGCGATAGCGCAGCCAGATTTCCCAGGCGTCCCAGGCGAGCAAACCGATAAACGCGCCCGCCGCCAACGCAGCCGGCAGCGCCAGCCGTCCGACCAATTGAGCAAAGTCCGGCGCGGCGATCTGCTGTCCCTCGATGTTCAAGAAGCGCGGGTTGGTGCGCGGCGGTGGTGCCTGGCTCTGGCGCAACGCCAGTTTGAAGTTGAGCCAGATAAACACAGCAGCCAGCAGCCCGGCGCTGAGTCCCAGCGTCACTTTGGTCACCAGCACCGTCGAAAAAACGGTCTGGTAGCCGAGCGCCTGAAACCAAAGCCAGTCCGTATAAAACACTGCCCAGGCCGGCCAGGCGAAGAGGGCGATGAATGCCAGGACGGCTACGATCAATAGCCAGCGCGGCCGTCTGCGTCGTCCGGAGCCGCCCAACAGGCCCGCTTCCCCGCCCGAGTGGATGACCGGTTCGTCAAATTGTTCTTCATGCTGCATACATTCTCCTCGGCGTTTCAAGGTTTGCGCACGCGGTCTTCCGCCAACAGGCGCTCTAGCATTTCGATCTGCTGCTGTTGCATGCGCACCAAGTCTACCCATAACGAATCGCACAACTCGTTGAATTTCTCATGCAACTGCATAATCTCCAACTCGGCTTTCAGGTTGACCTCGTAATCGTTCTTTGCTTGCAAGTGATCTTTTTCGGCTTGGCGGTTCTGGCTCATCATCAAAATCGGCGCGGCATAGGCGGCCTGAAACGACATCGCGAGGTTGAGCAGGATGAAGGGATACGGATCCCAGCGGTAAACATACGCCGTGACGTTCAACGCAATCCATATCAGCAGCAACACGCTCTGAATGATGATGAAGCGCCACGAACCGATGAGTTGCGCGAAACGATCCGCGACCCGTTGCCCAAAGGTCAGTTGCTCTTCGAACTCGTGCGCGACGTTGCGCGCGACGCGGCCGCGCTTGATGAAGCTTTCGACGATCTGGCGCTCGTGCTCGGAAAGCTTGTCGAGTTCTTTTGCCAGCAGGCGCTGGGCGGTCGCGGTTCTATTTACAGTAGTCATAAGTTGCAGCCTGCTTCATATGGGTTTGGGCGGATGCCCGCTTACAGCCCGCTTACAGCCCGCTTACAGATTGAATAATAGACTGACGTGGGAAAGGTTTCCATTCAAGACCGGACAGCTTTGAAATGTGCTGATTGCTGGCCGGCGCACTAGGCAGCCTCCAGCGGCTGGCGCGCCAACCGGTCGGCTTGGGCGGGGCCGGCGATCAGGTGCATCACAGCGTAGCCCAACGCCACCATGCCGACATAAGTTGCGGCATCGGCCAGTACGGGTGTGATGCCCGGTGCGAAGACCATCCACTGTGGGAACGCCGCCACGATCAGGTAATCACGCGGCGGGCCGATGACCGCCACCGCGCCCAGGAACACCGCCAGCCCACGCCAGCCGAAGCGCCGCGCCACTCGCCAGATGACGAGGAAGGTTGGGGTCATTGAGATGGCAAGCCCGAGATACAACTGCAGCCGGAAGTACGGCGTCGAGCCAGCCGGCACCCGCCACCAGCCCTGCGCCTCGCCAAGCACGATCATACCCAGCGCCAGCAACCCCGCCGCCGCGCCGCCGGCCAATGCCCCCGCGCTGCGCCGTGTGGTCGCGCGCGTGAAGTAGCTGACTGCGCCCAGCAAGGCCAGGTAAAAGCAATCCATCAAGAGAAGCTGCTGCGTTGTCATACGAGACTACCTCCAACTTTGTCCGCTGGGTTGAAGTGCGCTGCTTGCTTGCCGGCGCAGCGGCTCACCGGTTATTGGGCCGCGCGGCTGGCGCAGCGGCTTTGTCGTTTTGCTCGCGCGCCGCCTTCTCCCGCTGTTCCTTCTGTTGCTTCATTTGTTCCGGTCGGTGCGCCCATTCAAGGCTCCGCTCTTCGAGTTGGCCGAAGGCGGTGGGATTTTGATAGAAGCCGCGTTCCACTGCGGGCTTCGCTTCCTCGAACGGCAGGCGGTTCTGATTCGCCCAAGCATCCTGCCGCGTGCCGGTGACCTGCCAGGAGACTTCCACGTTCGGCAAGCTGGTCTTGATCTTGAAGCGGTTGTCTTTGATCTTTTCGGCAATTATCGCCTGGGCAAAGACGCCGATGACCGTGAGTTGATAGCGGAAATCGCGGTTGAGCGCCGCGAACCACTCCGGCAAGGTGACCTCGGCTTCGCCCTTGGCATCCGTGGTCACGGTGCCGTCGTAGAGGTTCTTCATATCTGGCGATTCGACGAAGGAGTGGATGAGGTATTTGTTTTCGGGATCGAGCGGATGATCAATCTTGAACCCGCCGCCGGGCTTTTCGAGCACGCCGGTGACTCTTACTTTCCCCAAGAAGTAGCCCGCGTAGCCGGTGCTGCTGAAGCCAAACACGCCAGCGTCGCTGGTGCTGTTGCCTTGCACGCCGGGGCCGCTGGTGCTGAGGCCATACACGCCATTGCCGGTGATGCTGGAGCCATACACGCCGTAGCCGAACACGCCAATGGTGCTGGAGCTGGAGCCATACACGCCAATGCCGCTGGTGCTGGTGGTTATGCCGCGCACAGCGTCAAGGGGGCCGCCAGGGCCAGTTTCGACCCGCAGCCTCACACTTAGGGGGTCCGTTGTCCCGATGCCGACGTTGCCGTTGGTGTCGATGGTGACACTTCGGGCCCCTCCTGCCCAAAGTGAGGTCTTGGTTCCTGGCCCGCCGAACAGCAACATCTCTCCCGGAGCTAGCCCCGTCCCGGTATCCGGCACCCCGACAGAGCCTTTCCCGGTAGCGCCGTGGTAGAAATCCCAGACAGCGGCGAAACCCGTGGTGCCGGAAGACTGGAGACGCGGCGGCAAGTCACTCGCGCCCGCAAGAATGTGCAATTTCGAGAGCGGACTTGTCGTCCCGATACCGACGTTGCCGCCCACGAGGGCGAGTTGATTGCCGCCCGCCAGCAAGCCATTGGCCGGGAGGTTCAGCGTCCCCGTCATGGTGTCGCCCGCTTTGGCCACGTAGGCGAGCGCCGGCAGGTCGCTCGCCTGGATACCGCCCACGGCCCAGACACCTGCGCCGCTGCTGCGCAGAAACTGGCCGGCGGCGGTTGGGCCGGTACTGAGGCCAGTGCCGCCGTTGGCCAGCGGGATCACACCCAGGCGCGCATTGCTGAGCGTGCCGCTGCTGATGTTCGTGGCGTTGAGATTGCTCAGACTGGCGCCGTTGCCGCTGAGCGTGCCCGCCGTGAGCGTGCCGCCGACGGTGCCGTTGCCGCTGATGTTGAAGTTGCTGCTGGCCTGCAAAATGGCCGTGTTCTGAATGTAATTCGTGCTGCCCGCGGTCGGCGGACGCGCATCGGTCAACCGCGCGTCGCCCGTCAAGACATACTGATTGGCCGCCACGCCGCCCAACTGCAAGGCATTCTGTGCCGTCGTTGCGTTCGCCGCATTCGTCGCGTTCAGACTCTGCACGGCGTACGGCGTCGAGGTGAAGGGCTGAAGCGGGATGAGCGGAGTGAATGCGCCCGTGCTCGCGCCCGGCCGCACGCCGATCTCCAGCCAGCGATTCGCACCCGAAAAGACCGCCGCGCCGAAATCGAGCGTCACCGTGAAGATGCCACTGACCACCGGCACATCGTCGCGGACGAGTGTCGAGCCGACCTGAGTGCCGCTCACCAGCGCATCGAAGAGGCGGAACTGCAAATCGTAAGGGCCGTTGGCGGGATTGCCCGCGTCGGTCAGCTTGCCTTGATAAGTGAAGGCGGTCGTTTGGGCAAAAGTCGCACTCGCGCTGGCGAGTAACCAGTCAACCACGAATAAGAGTTTAACTTTCATCGCGCTACTCCTTTACCTTGCACACATCAGCCTGCGGATTTGATTGACACACCAGCTTTTTCAGCGCGTCAAGCTGTTGCTGTTGCGCCTTGATTTGCGCCTGCTGCTCCTTGATGGCGTTGAGCATCGTCCAGAGGATGGGGTCGCTGTTGAGTTGTAGATAGCCTTGTTCATTCCGGCTCACGGCTTCGGGCAGCACCTTTTCGACCGCCTGCGCGCTGAAGCCGACCGCCGCGCCGCCGCCTTTCAGCCCCAGTGCATTGTCCGGTTTGTATTCGTAGCGGATCGGTTGCAACTGCATCAACGTGCTGAGGCCGGGCGTGAAACGACCCTTGATATTCTTCAAGCGTTCATCCGAATACAGCGCCCAGGTCACACCGCCATCGGATTTCGAGGCGTTGCCATTAACGGTCAGCAATTGGTCCGGGGAGGTCGTCCCGATGCCGACCATGCCGCCGGAGTTGATTTGCATTTGTGTGACGTTGTTTTCGCGGAAAGTAAGAACGCCGCCAGCCGGGCGATTGATAAACGTATTGGCGCCTTCACCGAGCAGCGAATAGTTGCTACAACTGGGAGAGACATTGGCATTACCAAACGTAATCGCCCCTAAACTCGTGCCGCAATCAACACCGCTAAAACGGATCGTGGCTTGGTTTACGCGAATATCTAGCTTGGCGGTGGGATTTGACTCCCCAATGCTGACATTGCCATTTCTAACAATCGTCATCTTCGGATTCGGAGGTAGCCCCCCTCGCCGTTCGTGAAGAAATACAGGTCGTGATTCGACAACGTGCCGAAATAGCCCCCATAATTTGTAAAACCTCGATTGCCGCTGAGGAGGAATGATCCCAGCCGGATTCTGTCGGGCAAATAATCATCCGAGAGAACGAAGCCGTAGTTGATGCCCGAACCCTCAAGATGCGCCGTCTGCACTTCCAGCTTCCCTTGAGGGCTGCTCGTGCCAATGCCGACGTTGCCGCCGATGAGACCATTGCCGCTGATGTTGAAGTTGCTGCCGACTTGCGGCGTGATCGTGTTCTGAATGTAGCTGCCGCTGTTTATTGGCAGACTGCCGATCTGTGCGCCAGTTACGCAACCCGCACAGGCTGGCGAAAGGCCATCTGCTGTGGCTGCGTTGGCGCTCTTGATGGCATACGGTGTTGAGGTGATGGACTGGCGCGGGCCAAGCACGGTGAAGGTTCCACCGCTGGTCGGTTTGACGGCAATTTCCAGAAAGCGCCCCGCGCCTGAAAACACACCCGCCCCGAAATCCAATTGCACGGTGAAAATGCCCGCCGTGACCGTCACATTCGAGACCGTCACGGGCGCGCCTTGCTGCGTGCCCGTGCCGACCGTCACGGTGTCGAAGAGTTTGAATTGCAGATCGAAATTGCCGTTGGCGGGATTGCCTGCGTCAGTCAGCTTGCCTTGATAGGTGAACGCCGTGGTTTGCGCCTGCAATGCACTGACGCTCAGCCAGAGCCAGCAGAGCAGCAACAGCAGACGCGCAAAGGATGCGTGAGCACGGCGCTTGGTTGAAAGATGTGGCTCAACGATGCGGTTCATTTTGCTTCCTCCAGATGTTGCCAAACGTTGTATTGAGGTGCGCGCCGTTATGGAATGGAAGGTGTTGAATAGAATTATCGCCCAAGAATCCGAGCAGACCCGGAACCTTGCAAAGTCGCGCTCTCTGCGCAAGAGCATCAACTTATCCTGGTTGATGAGAAAGTGCTCGGCGATCGCCTCAAGCAGCCCCAGATCAGGCGCTGCGTTCAAGCCACTCAAGCAGCGCGCGCAGGCTGCCCGTGGCCAGGCCGATGCTCGTATCCGCCGCGCCGTAATACAGATTGAGCGTGTCGCCATCCGGCGCAATCGTGTAGCCGCATGGGAAGACGACGTTGCCCACATCGCCGTGCTGTTCGTAAGGCTCCACCGGGCCGAACACCCATTCGTCGCCGCGCTTGATACAGCGTTCCGGCGATTGCAAATCAAAGAGCGCGAGGCCGAGCCGGTAAATGCAGCCCGCCGCCGTATGCTTGACGCCGTGATAAATCACCAGCCAGCCCTGCGGTGTTTCGATGGGCGGCGGTGAGAGGCCGATCTTGTTCGCGTCCCACCACGCGCCGCGCCGGGATTCCAGCATTATTTTGTGGCTGCCCCAGTGATGCAGGTCGGGCGAATAACTGATCCACATGTGCGCGCGCGGGGCGCTGACCGGGCGATGGATCAAGGCCCAATTGCCGCCGATGCGATGCGGCAACAGCGCGGCGTCTTTGTCTTCCGGCGACATGATTAAGCCGAACCGCTCGAACGCGCGGAAGTCTTCGGTGAAGGCGAGCGCCACACCCGGCCCATCGCGCGTGTAGGCCGTATAAACAATCGCGTATTTTTTCAGTTCGGGAATGAAGGTGACGCGCGGGTCTTCGATGCCCCACAACTCTTCGGGATGTTTGTCCGGCTCGGCCAACATAGTGGGCTGCGGATCAATCTGCCAGTCGTCCACGCCGTTGGCCGAACGCGCGGCGGTCAGATGCGAATGGCCGCGCCGATCTTCGACGCGGCACAGCAGCAGCGTCGTGCCATCGGCCAGCAAAGTGGCGGCGGGGTTGAAAACGCTGTTGATCGGATACGGCCAATCGGCGGCGGTCAGGATGGGATTGAGTTTGTGACGGCGGAAGAGTTCAGGCGTTTGATTATTCATTTCGTTTCTGTCGCCAGCGTGTTTTCCGCCAGCCGCAATTCGAGCAAGGACTGTAGAAAGGCCAAAGTGGATTCCGCGCCCTGGTTTTCGTTCGTGCGGTCTGAATGCAAGCCGTCGCGGCAACCGCCCGTCGTCGGGTCATAGATCGTGCGGTTCAGATCGTTGCGCCCGAGAAACCACTGGAAGGCGCGCCGCGCGTCGTTGCGCCAGCGTTTGTCGCCCGTGCTGCGATAGGCTTCGAGACAGGCCGAGACCGTCACCTGCGCCTCGACGGGCTGTTGATCGAAGCGGGCGCGCTTGCCTTTGCGCGTATAAAAACCGTTCGAGCCGATGGGGACGAAATGCCCGCCCGCCGGTTCTGAGCGTTGCAAATCAGCCAGCCAACCGAGTGATTCGAGCCCCGCCGCAGTCATCTCCTCATTCGGGATGGATTGGCCGCACATCAACAGGGCTTGCGGCAGCACGGCGTTGCAATAGGTCAGCTTCGCTTCGTACCAGCGCCAATCGTCGGTGCGATTTTTTTGATAGAGCGTCAATAAGCGGCCCGCTAAATCTTCCAACACGCGGCCCGCCTTGCTGTCGCCCGCATACCGCTTCAGATATTCGTGTATGCCGATCAGCGCGAAGGCCCACGCGCGCGGGCTTTTGGTGGCGAGGATGGCGGGCAAGGCTTGTTCAAAAACCCAACCAGCCATGCTTTGCAACGTGGGCGTATTGGAACGGCCCAGCACCGTCCCCAAGGCCAGCAACGTGCGCCCGTGGCTGTCTTCGGAGCCGTTCTCTTCCAGCCAGTTGCGCTGGTAGCCCATGAAATTTCGGAAGCGTCCGCTCGCGGTGTTGTAGGCATGCCAGACGAAGGCGAGGTAGCGTGTGGAGAGTTCCAGCGCCGCGCCGTTGACGACTTCTTCGAGCAGCGTGCTGACCAGCAGCGCGCGCGCGTTGTCGTCAATCGTGTAGCCCTCGTGATAGTTGGGTATCGTAAAAATCGCGTGTTGCAACATGCCGGTGTCGTCGGTCAGGCGACGCAAATGATCGAGCTTGAGCGGCGGCAATTCACCGGGCCGTTTATCGAGCGGCTTCACCGCCAGCCCGTGCTGCGTGTAATGGCGGCGTTCGGCGCGCGCGCGTTCAAAGCTTGCGACATAACGCCGCGCCACTTGCGGCCAAATCATCTCGCGCCCGAACATATACGCACGTTTGCGCATCGCGTGGCGTTTGGCTTCGTTGTCGAGCAAGTCAATCACTTGCGCGGCCAGTGCCGCCGGATCGCGGAAGGGAACCAGCGCGCCGCGTTCATCGGCCAGCATTTCTTCGGCATACCAGTACGGCGTCGAGATCACAGCCTTACCCGCGCCGACCGTGTAAGCCAGCGTGCCCGACGTGATCTGCGCTTCGGTCAGGTAAGGCGTGATGTAAATATCCGCTGCGCCGATGAACTGCACCAGCTCTTCCAGACTGACGAAGTTGTTGTAAAAGATCACGCTGCCCTCGACGCCTTTTTCCTGCGCCAGCCATTGCAGCGACAGCCGGTAGGTCTCGCCTTCGTTGCGCAAGACGTGCGGATGTGTTGCGCCGACGATGATGTAAACGACATTGGGATGACGTTCTAAAATCGCGGGCAGCGCTTCAATCACGGTCTCGATGCCTTTGTTGGCGGACAGCAAGCCGAAGCTGAGCAGCACGATTTTGCCTTCGACGCCGAAGAGGTCTTTGTGAAAGCTGGGGTCTACGAAGGGCAAATCTGGGATGCCGTGCGGGATGAAGTCAATCTTCTCGGCGGGCACGTGGTAAATGTCTTTGAGAAATTCCGCGCCGCGTTCGCTCATC
>JAYUCP010000258.1:0-12153 GCA_043740245.1 Acidobacteriota bacterium
GATGACGCGGATGCAGCGGATCAGCGCGGATCAACCCGAAAAAGAATCTGCGGAAATCCGCTGCATCCGCGTCATCCGCGTATCTATTCGCTGGTCGAATTACGCACACTCTTCAATTAATAAGGAGACGATGGCAGAAGACAATGAATAAGCTTCTACACAACACGACGAGAGCGACAACGCTACCCCCTGAAGAGTTGTTGGCTGAGCTTCACTGCCGCGCCAACCGGTTGCGTGAATTAGGGCGTTACTCGGAATCAGAAGCGTGCTTTCGCCGGACAATGAAACTGGCCGAACGGTTGTTCGACAAGGATGACCTTCGGCTGGTTCCGTTGCTGAACAACTTCGCCGTGCTGGGCAAATACAGCGGCAATTTTGACGAAGCCGAAGCTGGTTACCAACGCGCGCTGACCATTGCCGAAAAACATCTCGGTACGGAACACGCCGAAGTCGCCACGCTCTATCACAACCTGGGCGGACTGGCGCACGCGCGCGGTGATTACGAAAAGGGCGAACCGCTGGCTCGGCGAGCAGTCGAAATCCGCGCAGCCTTGCTCGGCGCGGATCATCCGCACGTGCTGGCCGATCTGGCGGCGTGGGCGGGATTGCTGGACGGGCTGAAACGCTATGACGAATCGGAACCCATCTATCGCCGCGTGCTGGAGTTTTATGAAGCGCAAGCGGACGAATACGAAATCGCCGTCACACTGAACAACCTGGCGGCGATTTGTCAGGCGACAAACCGCCCGGACGAAGCCGAATCGCATTTTCGCCGCGCGCTGACGCTGAAAGAAAAACTACTCGGCGCGAATCATCCTGATGTAGCCGTGACGCTGAACAATCTGGGCTTGCTGCTGAAAAAACAGGGCATGCTGGCCGAAGCCGCTGAAAGCTACCAACGGGCGCGGGCAATTTTTGAGGCGACGCTATTGCCTGACCATCCCAAGCTGGTGACTTGCCGTGCGAATCTTGAAAAGCTGTGGCAGAAACTCGCCGAGGCACCATGAATACCGGCTTCGTGCGCCGAACCTCATTCAAGGGTGAGCAACTTGATGTCCGATTCATCGGTCACGACGCTGAAGTAGAGGCGGCGGCGGTCGGCGGAGAGGCTGGCGCTACGCACTTCACGCTGCGGCATTTCCCATAATTTGCGCACGATTTTGCGCTGGCTGTCGAGCAGATAGAGTTTGCTGCCATCCACGCAGAGCAGGTGGCGGTTGTCGCTCAGCCAATACTGGCGCAAGCCTACCTCGGCGATCTTTTCAAACTTTTGCGTGGCGAGCGTGTAAACATACGAGCCGGGATATTCGCCGTTGCGATTGCTGGACCAGCCGGCCAGCTTCTGCGCATCGGGCGACCACGACCAGGCGATAAACCATTCTTCTTCCGGCCCACCAATTTTGATAAAAGGCAGCGCCAGCGGTTGCTGTTCCTGCCAGGGCCGGTTGGCGTCCAAAAGATAAGTGCTGCCAGCCGCGATACAGTAGGAAATCCAATGGCCATCCGGCGAAAGGACGGGATAAACCAGGCTCCGGTCATTGTTAAAACTGATTTGCTGCCGCCCGCTGCCGTCCGCATTCATGCTCCAGATTTCAAACCGCCCGCTGGCTTTGGAATAGTAAAGCAGGCGTTTGCCGTCCGGCGTCCAACGCGGCAAGCGGTCTTCAAAGCTGTCGTTGGTTAGTTGGCTCTGCGCAGCGCCGTCCGTTTTGATGACGAAGATGTCTTCGTTCGTCTCGCCGCGCGAGTAATACGCCAACCATTGGCCGTCGGGCGAAACGTCGGGGGCGCTGCTGCGCTTGGTGCCTTCGATGAAAGGACGCGGCTCGCCGATGATGGTCAAGCGCTGCGGATCGAAGTCGGCGGCGTAGATGTTTTCGCGCAGCCGTTTTTCCACATAGATCAAGCGCCGCCCATCACGCGCCAAATTCAACTGCCAGCTTTGCGCCAAGGGGCCGATGATCGGTTCCGGCGGGCCGGTCGCTTTTCCTGTAGCTTCGTCCACGGGGACACGCCACAAACTCGGCGCGCCTTTGCGGTTGCTGATGAAATAAAGAAAGCGGCCATCCGGCGACCAGACCGGGTTCCAATCCACTTCGGGATCATTGGTCACGCGCACCGCGTCGCCGCCTTGAGCCGAAACCGTCCAGATGTCGCGTTGCGCTTTGTCGCTTTTGGCCCAAAAGGCAATGCGTTTTCCGCTGGGCGACCAACGCGGTTGCACGGCATCGGGGCCTGCCTCAATTTCGCGCCGCTGCCCGCTGGCAATATTCACGGCGTAAAGTTTGGCATTGGCGCCGCGCGAAAACGGATCAGCTACGAACATTGAGCTGAAGATGATCTCCTGACCATCGGGCGACCAATCGGGGTAATGGCCCAAGTCCGAAAGCTTGCGGACCGATTCACCGGACGCGCCCATAATGAAAATCCCGCCGCCCTGGCGTTCCGAGCGAAACGCGATCAAGTCGCCATTGGGGGCATAAGTGGGCTGCGAATCATCGAAGGGCGAGTCTCCGGTCAAATTCAAGGCGCTCGTGCTGCTCAACCGTTGCCGATAAATGTCCCAGTTGTCTTTGTAAGGGCGCGCGTAAACGAATTCTTTGCTGTCAGGCGAGAAGGCCGGGAAGAGTTCGGCCCCGGTAAAGCCGGTCAATTGCGTGGCGGTCGCGCGACCCCAGGCCAACGGTTCCGGCGGTTTGTCCGCGACCAGCCAACGCCAACCCAAGCCCGCTGCAATCAGCGTTGGCAGCACCACGAGCGCCGCCAACACCAACCGCAGATTGCGCCGCGTGTGACTGAGCGCCGATCTGGCAACGCTGCCGCTCGTACTGACGCTGTTCAGCGAATGCGCGGGCGTGGAATCCAACTCGCGCTTGAGTCGTTTGAGCACCGCGCGCAAATCGCCCGCCGTCTGGTAACGCAAGTCGCGGCCTTTTTCGAGCATGCGGAAGATGATGCGCTCGAACTCCTGGCTCAGGTCGGGCCGCAATTGGGTCAGCGGCAAGGGTGCGTGATGCACGACGGCGTCCAAAATCGCGGCGGGTTTGTCGCCTTTGAAAGGCGCGCTGCCGGTCAACAACTCATACAGCACGACGCCCAGACTGAAAATATCGGTGCGCCCGTCCACTTCGCGCCCCTGCGCCTGTTCGGGCGACATATAACGCAGCGTGCCCAGCACCGTGCCCGGATTGGTGGCGGCCGGATCGTGGCCTTCTCCCAACGTCTCGGCCAGCGAGCGCTGGGGTTCGGTCAGTTTGGCCAGCCCGAAATCCAGCACCTTGACGTAATCGTCGCGGCGCAGCATCAGGTTTTCGGGTTTGATGTCGCGGTGGATGATCCCGGCTTCATGCGCGGCGGCGAGCGCGGCGGCGATTTGCAGCGCAATCTCGACCACTTCCCTGGCTTCCAGCGGTTCTTGCTGGGCCGCGTGGATTTTGTCGCGCAGCGTTTGGCCGTCCACATGCTCCATCGCAATGAAGTGTGTGCCGTTCAGTTGGCCGATGTCATAAACGGTGACGATGTTCGGATGGTTGAGCGCGGAAACGGCGCGGGCTTCGCGGGCAAAGCGTTCGACGCGCCCGGCGTCAGCGACGAAATGCGGCGGTAGAATCTTCAAGGCCAAGCGGCGTTTCATGCGTTCATCGTGCGCCAGATAAACTTCGCCCATGCCGCCTATACCGAGCACTGAAAGCACACTGTAAGGGCCAAAAGTGGTACCGGCCAATGACTGAGGCTGTTCGGTGGCAAGTTCTCTGAGCGCGGTTTCCAGCGCCGGGGTCGAGAGGAAATCCGCCTCGGCTGCTTGATGGGCGGCGAGCAACGATTCAACTTCACGATGCAACGCGGCATCACCGCCACAAGCTGCGGCTAAAAAGGCGGGGCGTTCAGCGTCAGGGCGTTCCAACGCTTTTGCCAGCAATTGATCTATTTCAGACCAACGATTAGGTGTCATTGCTCGTCCTATTTAGTTGAAGAGTGTGCGTAATTCGACAAGCGAATAGATACGCGGATGACGCGGAGGCAGCGGATTTCCGCAGATTCTTTTTCGGGTTTATCCGCGCTGATCCGCTGCACCCGCGTCATCCGCGTATCTATTTCCGCTGCTTTGCTGGCATTTCTTTTACGCACAGGCTTCATTTAGTTCGCGGTAAAGCCAGGCTTTGGCTCTGCCCCATTCGCGGATGACGGTGTTTTCAGAAATGCCCAGGACTTCGGCAATCTCTTTGTTCTCGAGGCCGCCGAAATAACGCAACTCGACGACGCGGCTTTTGCGCTCATCAACCTCGGCCAGGCTGCGCAACGCATCGTCAAGCGCCATCAGATCAGCCGTGCGCCCTGATTGGCGGCCTTCCACTTGTTGCAAGGAAACCTGCTGGACGCTCTTGCCGCTTACCCGCTGCCGCTTGCGTGCGAGGTCAACCAGGATGCGCCGCATCAGTTGCGCCGACACGCCAAAGAAATGCGCGCGGTTTTTCCACTCGACGTTTTGCCATTCGATCAAACGAATGTACGCCTCATTGACCAGCGCCGTCGGTTGCAACGGATGTCCGGCGCGTTCCTTTGCCATGTAAAGCCGGGCCAGCCGGTGCAATTCGGCCTGCACCAGCGGGATCAATTGTTCGAGCGCCGCCGGGTCGCCGTGATTCCAGGCAATCAGTAACTGCGTCACTTCTTTTGATGTTTGCGTAGCTATCAGGTTCCTCGCCACTTGGTTCGCGCAAAGGTGAGCGGGAAAATTACCACAATTGACCATTGCACGCGATGCGCGACGCAGTTCATTGGGGCGCAGCCTGACCCGCCTCGCAAAAAAATATTTGCGCGTGCTGATAGTTTTCGTCGCGTGCTTGCGCCTTAACGAGTGAGCGCAATGAGGCGCTCAGCCAACGACAACGCAATGAACCAAAGGAGACAAACGTTATGAACCAAGCAGACACCAACAACGAATCAATCACCATCGAAGACCTGGCCGCGCAAAACACCGGCGAAATCAAAGGCGGGCCGAACCCCAAGAACAAACGCTTCGTCGTGCTCCAAGCCCCCGTGGCTGGCGGGACAGACGACGACGATACGTTGGCGGGACTTGCGAGCAACCACAACGAAACCGTCGCGGCGGATGAGGCCGCAGGCCATGACGCGAAATCGGCCCAGTTGGCCGATCTAACGGTCAGCGACGAAACCCAGGCCGAGGTCAAAGGCGGGCCCAATCAAAAAGGAACGATTGAGATTCATTCTATTGGCTGGGGAACCGTCAACGCGCCGAGCAGATAGACTGGCTTGCCCGTGAAATACCCCGGTGAAAAAACCCAGTGAAAAAACGAGGTTGCTGGCGCGGCAATCTCAGTGCATCGCCGGTCACGCGTCGCAGACCCACAATCAGCAACACTGCACCGGGAGCGGGTGTCTGGCCCCTCCTGGTTTCAATCAAAGCCCGTTTTATCGGAGAAGATATGGCCGCCCAATTCAACACTTCCCCCTTCAACGCCCACACCAAGACCGGCTTTCTGGACTTGACGCCGCCGCACTGGGCGGCGCGCGGCTTGGCTTACGCGATCCTGGCTATTGTGGCGCTGGGAGCGCTGGCGGCCGTGGTTATTCAAATGCCCGAAACGGTGACGGCGCGTTTCGTGCTGGCGCCGGTGCGCGGGGCCGATCCGGTCAAAGCCTCGCGCGCCGGCGTCATCGCGCGCGTCTTTGCCAGCGAGGGCGGCCAAATCAAGCAGGGCGAATTGATCGCGACCTTGCAATCAGAGGCGGCGGGCGACCGCGCGGCGGATTGGCTGGCGTTGCAAACGCAACTGGCGGGCGCGGGTGAAAGTTTGACGAACTCCAAGTTGCGGTTCGAATCCGAACGGCTGAGCGCCGAGCAGGAGCGCCGCAAGCTGGAACAGCGCATCGCGCATCTCGACAGCCTGCTCGGCCACAAACGCAGCCAGTTGGAATTGACGCGCAAGCTGGCCGTGAGTTTCGCGACGCTCTTCAAAGAAGGTATCGTCAGTCAGGCGCAACTCGATCAACGCCAGATGGAAGTCAGCGAAATGGCCGCCGCCGTCGAACAATTGCTGGCCGAACAAAACGACGCGCGGCTGCAAATCAAAAAGCTGGAATTGGAAGCCCGCGCGCGCCAAACCGAATTCAACGAGAGCGCGCGCAAATTCAAACAAGAAACCGCGACCAGCGAAATCCGCGCGCAGGCGCTCAAGGCGGGCTTGGCTGATAGTGAGGGCGGGGAAGTCAAAATCGCCGCGCCCTGCACCGGCACAGTCTTGCGCTTGCACATTCGCGGCAGCGGCGCGGTCGTCGGCAGCGCTGAGACGCTGGCTGAAATTGCCTGCGCGGGCGAACCGTTGCAAGCCGAACTGAGCTTGCCGGAAACGGGCTTGGGCAAATTGAAATTGGAACAGGGCGTGAAGCTGAAATACGACGCCTATCCTTATCAACGCTTCGGCGTGAAATATGGGCGCGTGGCCTGGCTCAGCCCCGCCAGCAGCGAGACTAAGGCGGGCCAAGCATTCAAAGCGCACGTGGCACTGGCCGAAGCGGAAATCATTGTGAAAGGGCAGCCGCAAGCCTTGTTACCGGGGATGAGCGGGCAAGCCGACATTGTCATCGGCAAGCGTTCGCTGGTCAGTTACGTGTTTGAACCGCTGCGGCAGTTGAAAGAAAACATGAGCGATGTGCCTCCCACTGTGGCCAGCCGCTGACAAATGGCAAATGCGCTTCAAGCAGAGTTCTAGGGGCTGATGTC
The DNA here is from genome assembly GCA_043740245.1 of Acidobacteriota bacterium. Lineage (GTDB taxonomy): Bacteria > Acidobacteriota > Blastocatellia > RBC074 > RBC074 > JACPYM01. Next base: position 6,746 of record JAYUCP010000258.1, read on the forward strand.
TGGACACTTTTGACAGAGAGAAAACATAGATACGCGGATGACGCGGATGCAGCGGATCGGCGCGGATCAACAAACAGAAAAATCCGTGGAAATCCGCTGCATCCGCGTCATCCGCGTAGCCAAATCTCCGGGGCTGCCAGGTTTTTGCGGCGCTTGGTTTCATTTTTTCAAAAGTGTCCAGACTTCAGGTTCTAGGGGATATTACTGTCACCGCATATTTGAGCCGTGGCCGGGGCATCAGCTATGATGCCGCTTCCCGCACGTATCAATGCGAACGCAGCAACTCTAGGAGAACATTGTGAGCACACCCGCTGAAGCGCTTTCATCCGCGCTGACCTTGCGCGAAGACCGTTATTTCGATCCTGATCCACAACAGAAAAAGATCGCGTTGGATTTATACCGGCTCGTCGCCGACCAACCGCTGGTCTGCCCGCACGGCCACGTAGACCCGCGCATGTTCGCCGACCCCGCGTATGACTTCGGTTCGCCCGCCGACCTGTTGCTGATCCCCGATCACTATATTTTTCGGATGCTCTATTCGCAGGGCATTCCGCTGGAACAATTGGGCGTGCCGCGTACTGACGGCGGCGTGGTAGAGAGCGATCACCGCAAAATCTGGCAAATCTTTGCCGACAACTTTTATCTCTTTCGCGGCACGCCGACGGGCATGTGGCTGGCGGATGAGTTTTATAACGTCTTCGGCGTGCGGCAGCGGCTGACCAGCCAGACGGCCCAGGCGATTTACGATCAGATTGCCGAGTGTTTGACCAAACCCGAATTCCGCCCACGCGCGCTGTTCGAGCGCTTCAACATCGCCGTGCTGGCGACGACGGATGCCGCGCATGACACGCTGGAACATCACCAGACGATCAAGGCTTCGGGCTGGCCGGGCCGCGTCGTGCCGACCTTCCGCCCGGATGGCGTCGTCAATCTTGATCGGCCCGATTGGCGCGCGAATCTGAACGCGTTGAATGAGACTTGCGGTTTTGAAATCGGCAGTTATGCCAATTTGATTGAAGCCTTGGAACAGCGCCGTGCCTACTTCAAGGCAATGGGCGCAACAGCGACCGATCACGCGGCGGAAAGCGCTTTGACCTGTGAACTGTCAGATGCCGAAGTCGAGGCGATCTTCCAACGCGCTTTGCACGGCAAGCTGCATGGCCACGACGCCGCGCTGTTCACCGCGCACATGCTGATGCAGATGGCGCGCATGAGTTGCGCGGACGGGCTGGTGATGCAATTCCACCCCGGTTCATTGCGCAATCACAACGCTGTGGTCTTCGATAAATTCGGCTTTGATAAAGGCTGTGACATCCCGCTGCCGACCGAATACACGCGCTCGTTGCGGCCTTTGCTCAATCGTTACGGCAACGATCCGCGCCTGACGCTGATTCTGTTCACGCTGGATGAGACGACGTTCTCACGCGAACTCGCCCCGCTGGCCGGGCACTATCCGGCGGTCAAACTCGGCCCGCCCTGGTGGTTCAACGATAGCTTGAACGGCATGCGCCGTTTCCGCGATCAAGCCATGGAAACCGCCGGGCTTTACAACACGGTGGGCTTCAATGACGACACGCGGGCCTTCCCCTCGATCCCGGCGCGTCACGATCTGGCGCGGCGCGTGGATGCAAACTGGATCGCGGGGCTGGTCGTGCGCGGCATCGTGGCAGAAGACGATGCCGTCGAGATGATTCACGACGCGGCGTACCGGTTGGCGCAACGCGCCTACAAGTTTGCCTAAATCGGAACAACCAAGATTGGGACAGAGCAAACCACGGGGAGCACGGGGAAGATCAATAACCATCGGCTTCCCCGTGCTCCCCGTGCTTCCCGTGCTTCCCGTGCTCCCCGTGGTTGGTTCCTGTGTCCCAATGTTTGTTGTTCTGATTTAGCTCAAATTTCAGTTGGATGTATAGCGCGGACGGGACGTCCGTGGGAGCGCGGACGCCCAGTCCGCTGTTGAAGCGCGCAGCTTCATTCGCAGCGCAACGCCACCAGCGGATCAACCCGCGCCGCGCGCCGCGCCGGAATCCAACACGCCAGCAACGCCACAGCCAACAACACCAACGCCGCTGCGCCGAAAGTAAGCGGATCGGTCGCGCGCACGCCGAACAACAAACTTTGCAACACCCGCGCCGCCGCCACTGCGCCAGCCAGGCCAAGCGTGACGCCGCACAAGGCCAGCGTCAGCCCTTGTTGCAAAACCAAGCGCACGACATCGCCGGCTTGCGCGCCCAGCGCCATCCGCACGCCGATTTCCTGCGTGCGCTGCGTGACCGCATACGCGAGCACGCTGTAAATGCCGAGCGCCGCCAACAGCAACGCTAAAGCGGCAAAACCGCCGAGCAGCCAGGTATTGAAGCGGCGCGGTGCAAGCGAATCGGCGACAAAGGCGTGCAAGGTGGTGGCGGCTTGAATGGGCTGGTCTTTGTCTACCGCCCAGACCTGTTGGCGTACGGCTTGGGTCAAACCGGCGGGATCACCGGCGGCGCGTACAAACAGGCGCGTGGTGCGTTGCGTGCGCGCGGGCAGCGGCAAATACCAATCCGCGCCTGGCGCTGATTCCAGCGTGCGTTGCGGCGTGTCGGCGACGATGCCGATGATCGTTTTCCACGGATTGTCTGAGCGCGGGATGCCCAGCGACAGGCGTTTGCCGAGCGGGTCTTCATTGGGCCAATACTGGCGCGCCAGCGTGGCGTTGATGATGGCGGCCTCGTTCACGTCTTGCGCGTTGAAATCGCGCCCGCGCAGCAGCGGGATGCCGAGCGTGCGGAAGTAATTCGGCGCGACCAATTGCCAGCCCGCATTGGGCGGATGGGCGAAATCGAGTTGGCGGCCTTCGATGGCAAAGGGATCGCTGGTGACCGCGCCGCCCAACGGAATGAGATTGCCCGCGCTGGCCTGTTCGACGCCGGGCAGGGAAGTGACGCGCTGAATCAGTTCCTGGTAAAACGCATTGATCTTGGCGGCGTCGGGGTAACGCTCGCGCGGCAGCGCCAGTTCGACAAAGAGCAGCTTGTCAATATCTAAGCCTGGTTTGATGCGTTGCACGCGCACCAGACTGTTGAGCAACAAACCCGCGCCCACCAGCAACAGCACGGCCAGCGCGATTTCGCCGACGACCAGCGCATTGCGCAACCAATGCCGATTGCGCGTAGCCGTGCCGCCGCCTTCTTTCAATGCTTGTTGTACGTTGGGTTGGGAAGCTTGCCACGCGGGCAGCACGCCAAAGAGCAAGCCCGTCAGCGTTGACAGCAGCAAGGTGAAACCGAGCACGCGCCAATCCAGATTGCTTTCGCTGACGCGCGGCAGGTTGTCGAGTTTGAGTTTTGACAGCGCCGCGACGCTCCACTGAGTGCCCCACCACGCCAACAACAAACCGCCCGCGCCGCCCAAGCCGGCCAGCAGCAAACTCTCGCACAACAACTGGCGCACGATCTGCCAGCGGCTCGCGCCCAGCGCCGCGCGAATCGCCAGTTCGCGTTGCCGCACTGTCGCGCGCACCAGCAACAGATTCGCTACGTTGGCGCAGGCAATCAACAGCACCAGCACCACCGCGCCCAACAACAGCAGCAAGGCGAAACGGCTGCGGCCCACGGCTTCTTCCAACAACGGATTGGCCGTGATGCGCCAGCCGCCATCGGCATTGTTGGGCCCGCGATAACCGGGCTGCTGCGTTTCAAAGCGTTGCGCCAGCGCGGTCAGTTCGGTGCGCGCCTGTGCCAGCGTGACGTTTGGTTTGAGCCGCGCGAGCACGTTCAGAAAATAGGGCGGCTGGCGTTGCGTGAGTTGTTCGGACGTGAGCGCCAGCGGCGTCCACAACTCCGCCGGTTCGCCGAAGCGCAAGCTGGCGTGCGGATATTGAAACCCGGCGGGCATCACGCCGACGATGGTGTAATTCTGCTCGTTCAACCGCAGCGTTTGGCCGACAACGTTGGCCGCGCCGCCGAAATGCCTTTGCCACAGTCCGTGGCTGATGATCGCTAAGTTGTCGTGACCCGGCTGTGTGTCTGCGGCGTTGAAAGCGCGCCCCTGGCTTGGCTGTGCGCCCAGCAAGGCGAATAGGTTGGCCGTCACGCGCGTGCCCGCCAAGCGCTCAGGTTGCGTCGCGCCGGTCAGGTTGTAATCGGCGCTGCTCGACGCGGCGACTTGCGCAAAACTTTGCGTCTGGTCGCGGTAATCCACATATTCGGCGGCCTTGGCGGGCAGCCTTTCTATGTTGAGCTTAAGGAAATTGCCCCAGAGCACGACCAGCCGATCAGCCTCGGCGTAAGGCAGCGGGCGCAGCAGCACGGCATTGACGACGCTGAAAATGGCTGTGTTCGCGCCGATGCCCAGCGCCAGCGTCAACACTGCGATCAGTGTGAAGGCGGGTTGTTTGCGCAGCATGCGCGCGGCATAACGCAGGTCTTGCCAAAGTGTTTGCATAATAACCTTCCTCAGCTTCAGTGGAAGTCGCAGACGGCGGGGCTACTCTGAGGCCAGCCGTTCTATCAGCGAAGCCTCATCGCGCAGCGGACTGTTGACCGCTGTCGAGACTGGATACGCTTCCAACACTGTTTCGGGATAGGGCCGCAACAGGGCCAGCGCCTCGGCCGGTTTGCGTGCCGGATCGAGCCAGACGGCTTCGTCCTCGGGCCGCAACAGCGCCGCCATACGATGATGAAAGGCGCCGATCAAGGCATTCGGCTCGACCGTGATGATCGTGCACGATTGCAGCCGCGTGCCATCCAGCAGCTTGCACTCTTCCCACAAACCGGCAAAGGCGAACAAGCCCGCATCACGCCGCCGGATGTAAATCGGTTGCGCCGGTTTCGTGCGCTTGTCCCATTCGTAAAAGCCATCGGCGGGAATCAGACAGCGCCGTTTTTCGAGCGCGTATTTGAACGAAGGCTTTTCGGCCAGCGTCTCGGCCTTGGCGTTGATCAGCTTGTTGCCCAAGGCCGGGTCTTTGGCCCAGAACGGCACCAGGCCCCATTTGCATTGCAGCACGCGGCGGCCCGCGTTGAAATGAATCACCGGGACAGGTTGCGAAGGGGCGATGTTATAACGCGGCGGGCCAAAGTCGGCCTCGTCTTCCTCGACCTCGAAACGCTCAGCGATCTCAGCGGCACTGTGCTTGCGCGTGAATCTTCCACACATAGCTGGTTGAACTCGTTCGGTTTTGAAATTAGGACAGCGAGTCGGCAGCTTAACATGTCTGCCGCGCAGTTCGGCAGGTGCGGCCTCGAACAAGCTGGCCGGTGTACGAAGTCAAAGTTGAAACGGTCTTTGCCCTGAAAGGGCGGGATTCAATAGCCGGGGGCAACGCCCCGGAAAAACGTGCGGCTTATCCGGCCCTGAAAGGGCCGCATTCAAATTCAAATGCGGCCCTTTCAGGGCCGAGGGTCGTGCGTGCCATGCCGGGG
>JAYUCP010000259.1:0-2022 GCA_043740245.1 Acidobacteriota bacterium
CACGCGCGGGCTACTGACACATCCCACCTAACTTAGCCACTACCGCGAAAAGTTCAAAAAGTTTCTGCAAAGTATCAATTGATGGCATTGGAGGTGATGGCATTGGAGGTGCATTCGGCACTGGCAGCACTCGGCCAATCCTTCGTGTGTGCTGACGAGTGATGCAGGTAAAATCCGGTCACGCCTGGCAATCAGCTTGCCCGGCAGCGAGGCTGCGGCTATGCTATGCCCCGTTCAATACGCACATTCAATCCGACTGGCAAGTACAAGGCCAGTCCCAAAAGAGGAAGTAATCATGAGTAATACCGCCAATTCATCTACCTGGAGCCTGACCAAAATCGGGCTGCTGGGTTCCGCGATCCTGCTGGCGACCGCTGTCGCCTCGGCGTTTTATAAAGGCAACGGCAGCGTGGTCAACGAAGCGCCTGTGGCGACCAACGGCGCCATGACGAATGCGGCGGGCGGCAATCGTTCAATGCCCGCCAGCCCGGCCAATCCGGTCACGCTGCCCGCCAACGTCAGCGAAGCTTCGATCAATCTGCTCGATGGCAAGGCCGCGAAGTTTTCCGATTACAAAGGCAAGGTGCTGATCGTAGATTTGTGGGCGACCTGGTGCGGCCCCTGCCGCCAGGAAATTCCGCACCTGATCGAACTGGCGAACAAATATAAAAGCGAAGGCGTCGAGGTCATCGGCCTGACCAACGAAGACCCCACGGCCGATGCCGATAAGGTGCGCGCGTTTTCCAAAGAGTTCAAGATCAACTATCCAATTGGCTTTGCCGATCAGGAATTGGCGCTGGGCATCATGCGCCTGGGCGGCAGGAACGGCATTCCGCAAACGCTGATCATCGGACGCGATGGCCGTGTGCGCAATCATTTCGTCGGCTTCTCCGCGCAGATCAGCGTGCCGCAGATGACCGCGGCGCTGGAAGAAGCGCTGAAGGCCGGTTGAGCGTTCAATCAATTCACACAGCCAGAGCGCGCCAGAAGCGAGTCTTCCGCGCGCTCTTCGTGTTTCAAGCTGTGTCAGTAGCCCGACCGTGGGGGAGGGCTGGCTTGATTGCATAACCGCTTGAGCCAAGCCCTCCCTCACGGTCGGGCTACTGACACGCTCAGCAGTCGAAAACATGCAAGACCCCTTCCCCGAACCGGTCGAACTCGAGATCACCGACGTCTTCGATTTGCATTCCATCCCGCCCAAACAGGTCAAGGCTGTCGTCGAGGAATATCTTTTCCAAGCGCACGCGCGCGGCTTCCCCGTCGTTCGCCTGATTCACGGCAAAGGACGCGGCACACAACGCGCAATGGTGCGCGCCATTCTGAGCCGCACACCCTTTGTCATCGAATACCACGACGCGCCACCCGAAGCTGGCGGCTGGGGCGCGACGATTGCCGAATTGGATGGCCGCCACTTGTGAGCGCCCGCGCGCAACGCTAAGATTCGGCCCCTTGAGAAACCATCCACCAAAAAGGACGCTGACTTGTGATTCGCTTTGAACCCACTTCCCTGCTGGCAAAACTGGCGCTGCTGCTGTTACTCGGCCTGCCCGCGCTTGCTTGCAAGACGACTCCAAAACCGCCCGCGCCCAATCCGGCGGTCAATGATGCGCTCGACAGTTTATTGGACGGCAAAAGTTACGCGGCCATCGCGCCCGGCAGCTTTCTGATGGGTTCGCCCGAAACCGAAAAGACCACCGACGACCTCGAATTGCGCGAACGCCCGCAACATCGCGTCACCATCAGCAAAGGCTTCGAGTTGGGCATATACGAAGTCACGCAGGCGCAATGGGAGGCCGTGATGGGCGCGAATCCCAGCCAATTCAAAGACCCGAATCTGCCCGTCGAGAACGTCTCTTGGAACGACGTGCAACTCTTTCTCGAACGCTTGCAACCGCTCGCTGACAAACACAGCTACGGCCTGCCGACAGAGGCGCAATGGGAATACGCCTGCCGCGCCGGCAGCAGCGGCGATTTCGCCGGGCAGGAATTCAAGGGAGAAGAGGAAGAACACGGACGGGAGAA
>JAYUCP010000260.1:0-12153 GCA_043740245.1 Acidobacteriota bacterium
GTCAATCAAGGCTTCGGTCATGGATTCACCCAGGATCAGGCGATAAACCACGCGCGCCACGATCAACAACACGATGACCGCTAAAACCACAAAACCAATAGTCGCTGCACTCATACTTTGCTCCTCATTTAGTAGTCGGTAGTCAGTAGTCAGTAGTTGGCCCGGCTACTGACTACTGACTACCGACTACCGACTACTTCTTCCAGTCTTTCAAAATCTCGTGCGCCGCATTGTGCCCCGGTGCGCCCATCACGCCGCCGCCCGGATGCGTGCCGGCGCCGCATAAATACAAGCCGCGAATCGGCGTGCGATAGTCCGCCCAACCGGCCACCGGGCGCAAAAAAAACAACTGATCCAAATTCATTTCGCCGTGAAAGATGTTGCCACCGGTCAGTCCGTACTCCTGCTCCATATCCAGCGGCGAAATCACTTGCCGGTGCAGGATGATGTCCTTGATATTCGGCGCGTATTCGGCAAAGGCGTCCAAACAGCGGTCGGCGAATTGATCTTTCAACGCCGGTGTCCACGCGCCGTCTTTCAATTTGTACGGCGCGTACTGCGCAAAGATGTTCATCACGTGCCGGCCCGGCGGCGCCAGCGAATCGTCATAGGCCGACGGGATCGTGCATTCCAGCATCGGCTGCGCGGACGGGCGGCCCTGCAAGGCGTCGTCCCAGGCGCGATCCACGTAATCCATCGTCGGGCACACGTGCATCGTCGTGCGATGCGGCAGGTTGACCTCTTTGTCCGACTTGTTTGGGAAGGCCGTGAAATTGGGCAAGCCGTCGAGCGCGAGATTGATCTTCACCACCGAACCTTCGCAGCGGAAGTTCTCGATGCTCCGGCGGAATTCGTCTTCGAGATGTTGCGCTTCGATCATTTGCAGAAAGGTGCGCTTCGGTTCGGCGTTCGACACGACGACGCGCGCGGTGAACTCTTCGCCATCGGCGAGCACCGCGCCATAAGCGCGGCCATCCTTGATCAGAATCCGTTCAACGCCTGCATTGGTGCGAATCACCGCGCCTTTGGCCTGCGCCGATGCGGCCAGCGCGTTGCTGATCGCGCCCATCCCGCCGCGCACAAACCCCCACAGGCCGCGCGCGCCCGCCGCGCCGCCCATCACGTGATGCAACAGAATGTAGGCCGTGCCCGGCGTCGAAGGTCCGCCATTCGTGCCGATCACGCCGTCGGTTGCCAGCGTGGTCTTGATCTCTTCGGACTCAAAACGTTCCTGCAAAAAATCCTTGGCGCTCTGGGTCATCACCTTGACCATGCGCACCAGGCCCGCGTCGCCCAGCTTCAAGGTGTTCAGACCAAGCTTGCCCATTTGCAGCAAATCGCCCAGCTTGCGCCGCACGATGTTCGGCGGCGTTTCGAGCAACAGCGCCTCGACCCATTCGGCCAGCCGCGCCAGCTCGTGTTCGTACTGCGGATAAACCTCGGCATCGTGCGGCGAGAACTTGGCGATCTCGGCCACGGTCTTTGCCATGTTTTGCCAGAAGAAGATGTGCCGCCCGTCGGGGTAGGCCGTGAAAAACGACGGGTCTTTGGGATAGATGTGATAGCCGTATTTCGCCAGTTCCAACTCGCGGATGACGCGCGGTTGCAGCAGCGAGCACAGATACGACAACGTCGAGACTTTGAAACCCGGCCACGGCTCTTCGGTCACGCTCGCGCCGCCGACGACCGCGCGGCGTTCGAGCACAGTGACGCGCAAGCCCGCGCGCGCCAGATAGCCCGCCGTGACCAAGCCGTTGTGGCCGCCGCCGATAATCAAAACATCCGCTTGATTGCTCATCCGTGTTGCTCGTTGGTGTTGGTTGAAAATGCGGTCTTCATTATGCACGCGCGCGCCAGTGCGGTACAGAGACACCGGCGCGCGCACTGTCCGTTCGCCATCGTCTCGGTTAGCATACCGCCTGTTCACTAGATCGGGTTGCAATTGAGTTTACGGGGTGGCCGGTCATGCGTGCCGTGCTGGTGGGACGATTTGCCAAATCGTCCCACCAGTTTCCCGTCCACCGAATTGAAATCCGATCTAAGCACGCAGTAACCCATCCAACAGGAAATCACATGAAACACCATCACCTTTCACGCCGCACCTCACTAAAACTGCTGGGCCTCGGCGCTGCTTCCACTGCGCTCGCCGAGCTTGTCCCAGCCAATCCGCCCACACCATCCAGCAACCCCAACCTGCTCTGGTACCGCCAACCCGCCACGAAATGGGTTGAAGCCTTACCGCTCGGCAATGGCCGCTTGGGCGCGATGGTCTTTGGCGGCGCGCCGGTCGAACGCATCCAACTCAACGAAGACAGCGTCTGGGCGGGCGAAAAACGCGACCGCAACAATCCCGCCGGCAAAGCGAACCTGGCCGAAGTGCGCCGCCTGCTCTTTGCCGGCCAGGTGCGCGAAGCCGAGCAATTGGCCGAACGCACGATTATCTCAACGCCCAAGCGTCTGCCGCCCTATCAAACATTGGGCGATCTGGCGTTGCGTTTTAGCAAGCAAGAGCAGTTCAGTAATTACCGGCGCGAACTCGATCTCGACAACGGCCTTGCCCGCGTCACGTATGAAAGCGGCGGCGCGCGCTTCACCCGCGAGATTTTCAGCACGGCAGCGGATCAGGTCATCGTCGTGCGGCTGACCTGCGATCAGCGCAACCGTCTTTCGTTCACGGCTACGCTCACGCGCGAGCAAGACAGCCGCACACGCATCGTCGCGCCCAATCGCGTCGTGCTGGAAGGGGAAGCCATCGCGCGCGACGAACGGCATCAGCAAGAGCCTAAGGTCGGCGTCAAGTTTTGCGCCGTGTTGCACGTGCAAGCCACCGGCGGGCGCACGCGCGTCGAAGGAACCGAAGTCATCGTCGAGAACGCCGACGCCGTGACCTTGTTGCTGGCCGCCGCAACCACTTACCGCCACACCGATCCGCTGGCGAAATGTGAACAGGATTTGAGCGCCGCGCAAAAGCCCTTCGCACAACTGCGCGCGGCGCACCTCGGCGATCATCAACGCTTGTTCCGCCGCGTCGAATTCACGCTGGCCGCGCCCACACAAGATTTGCCGACGGATGAAAGACTGAAGCGTGTGCAAGCAGGCGAAACGGATTTGGCGCTGGTCGCGCTCTACTTTCAATTCGGCCGCTATCTGCTGATGGCGAGCAGCCGCCCCGGTACGCTGCCCGCCACACTGCAAGGCATCTGGAACGAGCAACTCGCGCCCTCGTGGGACAGCAAGTACACGACCAACATCAACACCGAAATGAATTACTGGCCCGCCGAGGTCTGCAATCTTTCCGAATTACACCAACCTCTGTTCGACCTGTTGGACAAGGCGCGGGAAGAGGGGCGGCGCATTGCGCGTGAACTTTACGGCGCGCGCGGCTTCGTGCTGCACCACAACACCGACGCCTGGGGCCACGCCGTGCCGATTGACGGCGTAGGTTCGGGCCTCTGGCCGATGGGCGCGGCGTGGCTGAGTTTGCATCTGTGGGAGCATTACACGTTCACGCTTGATCGTGCTTTCTTACAGCGCCGCGCCTATCCGGTGTTGAAAGAAGCGGCGGAGTTCCTGTTGGATTATCTGGTTGACGACGGCCAGGGCCATTTGATCACCGGCCCATCTATCTCGCCGGAGAATCGCTATCAGTTGCCCGACGGCGCGATTGGCAAGTTGTGTATGGGGCCGACGATGGACACGGAAATCGCGCACGCCCTGTTTAGCCGTGTGATCGAGGCCAGCGAAGTGCTCGGCGTGGAGCCAGAGTTTCGCCAGCGCGTCGCCGCCACGCGCGCCAAATTACCGCCGTTACAAATCGGCAAGCACGGCCAGTTGCAGGAATGGCTGGGCGATTACGACGAACCCGATCCCGGCCATCGCCACGTCTCGCAGCTTTTCGCGCTGCACCCCGGCAATCAGATCACGTTGCGCGGCACGCCGGAACTCGCGCGGGCCGCACGCACCACGCTCGAACGCCGTTTGCAAGCGGGCAGCGGGCACACGGGCTGGAGCCGCGCCTGGATCATCAATTTTTGGGCGCGGCTGGAAGAGGGCGACACGGCATACGAAAACATCGTCGCGTTGCTGGCAAAGTCTACGCACCCGAACCTCTTCGACAATCATCCGCCCTTTCAGATTGACGGCAATTTCGGCGGCACGGCAGGCATGGCCGAGATGCTATTGCAAAGCCACGCGGGTGAAATCAGCCTGTTGCCCGCGTTGCCCAGAGCGTGGCCTACGGGTTCGATCAAAGGCTTGCGCGCGCGCGGCGCGGTTGAAGTGGATTTGCATTGGGCGGCGGGCAAGGCAACGTTGGCGGTGTTGCGGCCAGCGTTGACGGGCGAATACAAAGTGCGGTTGCCGCGCGGTCAGCAACTGGCGGCTGTTACTGAAAGCGGCCAGCGTTTGCCCAATGTGACAGCGGTGGATGGATTGGTCAGGTTGAAGCTGAACGCCGGGAAGGATTATCACTTGCGTTTTCGCTGACGACAAGCTGCTCAGCCGGCATTTGCCGTAAGTTGTTTTGGATTTGTCCTGTCAGCATGCATGATCCGGATGTCGGGACTGGTACGCTTACGTTGACGGGCAGCAGACGCCGGTTCAGCGCGTGGATTACAACCTGCGCGGAATTGATATTCCGGCGGGCGCGCAGCGCGTGGAATTTGTTTACCGCGCCGAGTTTTCGTAAAGGGCTGGGCTATGCGGCAGCGGGTGTGGTGTTGTTATTGCTGGGCGGCGTGTTTTGTTGGCGGCGTGCTCCTCAGGGCCGTTGATGGTGCGAGTAAACCGGGCCATCAATTGCCGAAGCGCCAACGTCTCAACAGGCCGTCTGCGCCGCTCGTGGCCAGATTTTTTCCATCGGTTGAAAAGCTGATGGAGCGCACCTCGCCTGCATGTTTGGGCAAGCTCAGCATCTCGTTGCCGGTGGCCGTCTCCCAAACCTTCACCGCGCCATCGTGGCTGCCGGAAACGATGCGTCTGTCATCCGGCGAAAAGGCGAGACGCTGTAACTCCGCAGCCTGGCGCGGAGGCAACAACAATCTGCCCGTGGCGGCGTCCCACAAGCACAGCGTGAGGTCCCGACCGCCCGTCGCCACCTTTGACCCATCGTGCGAGAAGGCAATGGCGCGGACGGCTTGCGTGTGGCCTTGTAGCCAGAGCGGTTCGTCGCTGCCGGTTGACCAGACGACGACGCTGCCATCACGGCAGGCTGCCGCCAGGCGTTTTCCGTCAGACGAAAACGCCACGCGAAAAGGGAGCGTTCGCGGCGCTTGCACCGTGTAAGACCTCAACTCCTGCCAGGATTCCGTGCTCCACACCTTGACGGTTTGCGGGTCGGACACGAAGGCCAGACGCTTGCCATCCGGCGAGAAATCGGCGCCGATCACGTATGGCGTAGTGGCTGCGGCGGTCAGCGTGGCGACTTTTTTCGCTTCGCCGACCTGCCAGACTTCGACCGTGTTGCCCTTGCCGCCCAGCGCCAACAGGCGCGCGTCCGGCGAAAAAACAGCGAACAACAACTCTTTCCCCGCCTCTTTCAAGGTCACCAACTCCGCGCCGGAAGCCACGTCGAGCAGCTTGGCCTTGCCGTCCGCCTGCGTCACGCCGACCGCCAGCAGTTCCTGCTTAGAGTTGAAGGCCGTCGTCAGATAAGACGCAATGCCCGCCGGGCCAGCGTTGCCCTGCAAGGCGAGGACTTGGCCCACGTCGCAGATTTTCACCGACTGGTCATCGCTGGCGATGGCAAGTTGTTGGCTGTCGCGCGACCAGGCGATCCAATCAATTGTCCCGCCGTGTCCTTTGATAGTCGCCAGTTCCTGTAATGTATGCGCCTCCCAAAGCCTGACCGTCCGATCTTCGCTGCCGGTTGCCAGCCTGGTGTCGTCGGGGGAGTAGGCCAGAGCCGTAATGGGGGCTAGGTGCGCGCCCCGGTTTTCGCGCCGTTGCCGGGTACGTAAATCCCAGGTTTGCAACTCACCCTGGCGCGTTCCGAGGAGAATTTCAGCGCCGGAAGGAGAGAAGATGGCGCGTTCGGTCGCGCCGCTCGCCGCCAACGACCACAGCTTTTGCCCCGTGGCGAAGTCCCACACGCTGACGCCCTCCGCCACAGTCACGACCCGGCGTCCGTCGGCTGAAAATTCAGCTTTCGAAATCCGCCGCGGCTCTTTTGCCACGCGCACGCGCGCAGTTTTCCCATCCGACGCAACCTCGCTAAATCGCAACTCGCCCTCACTGTCCGCCGTGACGACACGGTTGCCACTCGGCGCGAGGGCCAGCGCCGAAAGCGGCGCTGGATGCCCCTCGAAGCGCGCCACCCGCGCATTCCCAGCACGTTCGAACAGGCTAGCGCGCGCGCCATCTCCGACCAGGATGCGTTGCGCGCTTGCCGAAAAGCGAATCAGTTGGAACAGGCTATGGGTGCCGGCCTCGAACGCTTGCAGCCGGATAGGCACTTGGGCCGGCTCACTACGGTCAAAGGTGGTGATGCGATAGCTATTTTTCGGTCCGTCTTCCGCACGGACTGGGCCAGCCACGACAAGCTGTTGGTCGGCGGCGGCAAAGGCGGCAATTACGGCAGGGTACTCCAGGCTCAAGCTCTGTTCTGCCAGATGGCAGGCCTGCCAGAGGTAATCCCATTCGAAACCGCGCAAATCAGTTTGGGGCTTGAGCGCCAGCAGCAGCTCTTCGACGCGGCTGATGTTGGCATTCTCCAGTTCCTGTTGCGCCACGCGGATTTCGGCGTAATAGGTGGCGCGGCGGCTGATGCGCCCTTCGCGCCAAGCGACGAGCGCCAGCGAACCGACCAGCAACAACAGCGCCGCGCCGACCAGTCCGGCGCGCCATAACCCGCGCCAATAGGCTTTGCGCCGCTGCCGTGCTTCGGCGTCGGGCAGATTGCTTGCGATCCAAGTCGCGTCGAACACGCGCTCGTAAATGCGATTGCGCACCTTCAGCCAATCGCCTTCGGCGCGCGTGATGCCAGCCAGCCGCAAGGCATTGATTGCCGGATTGGTTCCGTCATCAGCCACGCGCTTGCCTTTGCGCACGCTCGCATAAAGATCGAGCAAGGCGACATGCTCTTTTTCGCTGCGCAGCAAACGGTCGCGCACGAAGAGCAGATTGTCGTCCAGTTCACGCGCGCGCCGCGTCAGAAATAATTCCCGGCACAAACGATCCACGCCCGCTTCGTCGTCAACGCCGGGCGCGGCGGCGACGGCCTGGCAGAGGCGCTGCGTCAAATACGGATGCCCGCTCGTCCAATGCAACACGCGCTTGAGCAAGAGGTGTCCCTGCTTTTCAGCTTGTCGTAAACCGTGCGCAAGCGGCGCTACTTCAGCCGGGGTGAAATCGTGCAATTCGATCCGCCGCCCGATGTTGAAAGGCGTCGTGCGCGCGTCGCGGATCAAATCCGCCGGGGTGGCGACGCCGAAGAGACAAAACGTCACCCGGCGCATCACTTCGTTTTCCGCTCGCAGGTTGTAACACTCGCGCAGGGCGGCAAAGAATTCGTCCAGCGGAAAAGGCAGGCTTTGCAGATAATCAATTTCATCCACGAAGATCACCAACGGCCTGTCAAAGCGCGGCAGGATGAGCGCGCCGAGCGCCCGCGTCCAACGCTGCACCGGGCTGAGCAGCGGTTGCGCGAGCCAGAATTTTTCCAACTCCTCTTCAAGGCCTTCGAAACCGCGCCCGAGTTGGCTGAGCAGGCTGACGTACCATTGGTCAATCGTCAGGTTTTGTCCAAGACCGGTCGGATCGAAAATCCTGGCCGCCAGCCCCGCCTCGCGCAAGCGCGCCGCCGTGCGCACCATCAAACTGGATTTGCCCATCTGGCGCGCCGTCAGCACATAACAGTACACGCCGCGCGACAAGGCGGAGAACAATTCATCATCGGCCTCGCGCGTCACATACGAGGGCGCATCGGGCAGCAGCGTCCCACCGGCAATGAAGAAGTCGGTCGTGTTCACAGATGTTTGCTCAAGAAGTCAGCATAAAGACGGCAACGAAACCGGGCGTTCTCGACGCTATCGCCAGCTAGTACACCCGCAGTGCGCAGGTGATAGAAGTCCGTCCGCGTCATGGGCGGCTGATCCTGCAAGAGACCGCGCACCGCCTCGCACAGCGCAGCATTGGCCGTGAGCGACGCCAGCAGCCGGCGCAGGTGATCGCCGAAGATGCCTTCGTCTTGCGCGGCGCTGCTTTCAAAGGCCGCCAACTCGAGCCCGTTCTGCGCCAGCTCGTACAACCCGCGATGCGCCAGATAAGGATGCCCGCCGACCAGCGCCGCAAAACGCAAAAGCTCCGCCTCGTCTTTGAGCGGCGCGCCGTAGCGTGCATTGAGTTCGGCAAGCTGGGCGGCGCTGAAATCCTCCAGCGCCAGCTTGGTGCCGACATTAAAGGGCGATTGATTCAGATCGGTAATAAACAAGTGCGCTTCGGTGGCATAGGCCAGCACCAACGTCAGACGCGACCACGGCCCCGCCGGTTCGTAGGCGCGCTGGTTGTGCCAAGTGCGAAAGAGGCTAAAGAGTTCGCCCGCATAAGCGAACTCGAAAAGACGGTCTACTTCGTCGAGCGCCCAGACCAGCGGCGCGGCGATCTTTTCGCAGACCACGTGGCGCAGGTAATGCTCGAAGTTGCCGTTGGCGCTGCGCAATTGGCTCCAGCCTGCGTGGGGCGGCGTGGGTAAGTCCAGTTGCTCGGCGATGCGCGTGCCCAGCGTCAGCAGGAGCGTTTCCAAGCTGGCGAAAGCGTCTTTCGAGGGCTGTTGCAAATCGGTCAGCACAGTCACTGCGCCCGCCTCGCGCGCTTTTTGCAGCCCGCGCGCCAGCAGCGAAGTCTTACCCGCCTGCCGCGCGCCTTTGACGAGCACGATGCTATCGCGGCGGGCGAGCGCGCGATAGCAGGCCTCGTCGGTTTTGCGCGCGATGTAGAACGGCGAATTGAGCGGCAGCGCGCCAAAGGGCGGCGGCGGGTCGGCAGTCGGAGCGGGCAGCGCGGCGCTAACCGGTTTGACCGTCGCCGTAAAGCGATACCCGCGCCCACTGACCCGTTCGATCAAGCCCTCGCGCCCCAACGCGCGCCGCAATTCGCCGAC
The DNA here is from genome assembly GCA_043740245.1 of Acidobacteriota bacterium. Lineage (GTDB taxonomy): Bacteria > Acidobacteriota > Blastocatellia > RBC074 > RBC074 > JACPYM01. The sequence continues at coordinate 9,098 of JAYUCP010000260.1, forward strand.
GCTGACGACCACCACGTTCTCGCCGACGACCTTGCCTTCCCAAACCCGTTCCATCAATTCGTCATCGCTGATGAGCCGCCCGTGATGCTCGACCAGCACGGCCAGCAGCTTGAAAACGCGCGGCCTCAGCTTGATCTCCTGATCCGCGCAAAGCAGCCGCCCTTGGCGCAGATCGAGCCGGAACGGCGCGAATTCATAACTCATAGGGGAATGCATTTTCATCTCTTGCCCTCCGGTCTGGCCAGATTTTTGCGGCCTGACGCGAATTTTATGCGATTTTTATCCAGCTTTTATCTAAGGCTGCTTACGTGTGAAAGCCCTGCTGCGTATGATCCGCGAGTGTAGGAAGCTCTTTGGAAGGCATGCTCGAAAGGAATAGTCAGTGATGAAGGCAGCGGCATCATAGTGCGGATGCCGCAAGCTGGCAATACTTTCTTGCAGGAAAGTGCCGGAAAAACGAGCGCGAAGTTCACCATCACAAGGAGAAAAAACGATGTCCGATATATTGTTACTGCGCAGCTATGAGGCCGAAAAGAGTGCAGTGGAAGCTGAACTGGATATGTGGCTCGAAAGAGCCAGGATGGACCCTAGACCGCAGACAGATGCTGTCGTCGCGACCCTTGACTCGGGGAAAGTCGTCGTACTGATCCCGCTGACTAAGGTTGAGCAAGCGAGTACTGAATGGGACCCCAACTTGAATCTGAAAGCCAGCCTGCTTCTCGAAATGAAGTAGGGCCAGTTGGCTATCGAAAGCAAGTAAAAGGCGAAACCATGACTTGCGCTAGTTGAAAAATACCACAGGCTTGGCTTGGCATCGGGCAACACCTCAAGCCGGATTTGGTTTCAACTAGCGCCAGTCGTGAGACCCTTTCCATCATAGCCCGCCAACACGCAGCGCCGATGGCCCGAATCGGCAGATCGGCGCTGCGCTAGGGTGAAGTGTGCTTTCGAGCCGGAAGCTGGAATTGTCAATCTGTGGCGAAATAATTCCGCTTCCGCACACGCGCAAAAAACCTGCGCCGCTGACTGCTCATTGCAGCAAGACAATCATTCGTGACCAAAAGCGTTACGGAGCAATCTAGCGGCGCGTTAGTCGAGGTGTGTCCAAATGACGGCACGATTTCAGCAGACGAACGACGCGGCGCCGCACGAAATCCGCTGGTGGTTGACTGCGCCAGCGGGCACATACGCAACCTACGACAAGCGGAAGTTTGTCGGATATTTTTCAAGGAGAAAATCATGGCACAACTGCATAGAACAAGAATTCTGTTGGCTGCTGCGCTGGCAGCTCTTATTGTATCCATCCTAGCAATGACACCGCGACAGAGCGCGACGGCTGGAAGTGTATCGTGCGCGACTGCCACTTATGACGCCGTTAGGGATTTTTCGAGTACTTCGAATCCCAACGGTACCTGGTCATATGGTTGGGAAGCGACGCTTGGCGGTGCATTCACGCTCTTTGCATCAGAAAGAACAGTTTACCAAGGTCTCGACACGTGGGAAGGTCCTGAGGGTATGTTCGAGTTCAACTTCCCGCTGGTGAGCTTCAATCACACAGGAGCAATCCTCAACTACGCAAGCGGCGTCTCTCAGCCTCCAAATATGTTGAATCTGACGCCAAGTTATTCAGGCAAGTTCAGCGTAGTTCGATGGACTGCCCCTACGACTGGAGCGTTCTCGGTGGCTGGTTTGTTCCAAGGTATTGACACCCGAAACACTACTACAGACGTTCATATCCGGCAGAATGGAACCATTGCTTTATTCGATGGGAATATTAACGCATTTGGAGATCAGGCGCCGTTTAACCTCGTCCGGAATCTTGCTGCTGGTGAAACTCTCGATTTCGCAGTCGGCATCGGCTCCAATGGCACTTTCTATAACGACCAAACGGGCTTGGCTGTGACGATCACAGCCATGGACGCAACTGGCTGCACCCCGCCCCCTTCGAATATGGTTAGTTGGTGGCCGGGAGATGGAAATGCACGCGACATACAAGGTGGCAACAATGGCGCGCCGCAAAACGGCGTCACGTTCGTGCCTGGTAAAGTCGGACAGGCGTTCAGCTTCGCCGGTGGTCTGCACGATTTTGTCGAGGTCCAGGCCAATCCGAATTTGAATCTCACGCAAGCGCTCACGATCGATGCCTGGGTCAATCCTTCTGGCGTTAACCAACATGGAGGTATCGTTGAAAAGACCGTCGGGGGTGGGGTGAATACGCAATACTCGCTACACGTGGAAGGTGGCAAGGTGTTGTTTCGCCTTATTAAGGTACCCGGGGTCGATCACAGAACCGTTCAAAGTGACTCGATTATCCCCACTAACGCGTGGACTCACGTCGCCGGAACGTGGGATGGCGTTACCATGAAGTTATTCATTAATGGTGTGCAACAGGCGCAGACGCTTGCCGTCAGCCCGCCGATAAATTCGGGAGTCGGTCCAACATTGATTGGATACACGGACGTGAACCCCTACGCCGGGCTCATTGATGAGGTTGAAATCTTCAATCGCGCCCTTTCCGTCCAGGAGATCCTCGCCATTTATCAGGCCGACAGCGCCGGCAAGTGCAAACCTGACAGCGATGGCGACGGCGTTTCCGATGCTACCGACAACTGCATTAACACCTTCAATCCGGATCAAGCTGACGCTGACGGCAACGGGGTAGGCGACGCCTGTCAAGTTCCGCCGACCTGCGCAACACCCCCCTCGAACATGGTTAGTTGGTGGCCGGGAGATGGGAACGCCCACGATATACAAGACAGCAACAACGGCGTACTGCAAGGCGGCGCAACGTTCGCGCCCGGGAAAGTCGGACAGGCGTTCAGCTTTGACGGCATAGATGATTTCATCGACGTGCAGCCCAATGCGAATTTGGACCTCACGCAAGCGCTGACACTCGATGCCTGGGTCAAGCCCTCGGTCGTTAGCCAGGATCGAGGTATCGTTGAGAAGACAGTCGCGAACTCACGGTTCTAGCGAATTTTTGCCGGAAAAGAGAATTGGGTTAAGCTCGTGGAATGAGCAAAAAAATCGCTGTCGCCCACGAGCGCGTAGATGAC
>JAYUCP010000261.1:0-4987 GCA_043740245.1 Acidobacteriota bacterium
CGTGACGACGCCGTTTATTGACCAGGGGAACGTGACGGGCCGCCATCCCGTCACTACGCTGTATGACACGTTGACGCTCAATCGCGGCCAGCACACTTACACCTTCGGCGGCAGCTACCGCAAAACGGTTTGGAATGACGTGGCGGTGGTTTATCAAGTGCCGACCTATGGGACGGGCACGCCATCGGGCGATCCATTGGGCGCAACCAATGCCTTCACAACGACGACGCTGCCCGGTATCAACAACACCGAGTTGACGAATGTGCAGGCGCTTTACAACCTGCTGACCGGGCGCGTCGCTTCGTCCAACTTCACGCGCAACCTCAATCCCAGCACGCTGCAATATGACGGCATACAGGAGCAGTCTTTCACCTGGACGAATTCCAAGATGGGCGGCTTTTTCGCGCAGGATCGTTGGCGTATCCGCCGCAGTCTGACGCTGAATTACGGTTTGCGTTGGGAGATTCAAGGCCCGTTGCAAGACGGCAAGGGCATCACGGCTGCGCCTGATCTGGCGAGTATTTTTGGCCCCTCGAAACGGCTCTTTGCGCCGGGCGAATTGAGCGGCAATAACAATCCGACGCTCACCGCCGGGCAGGTGCCGTATAAAACCGACTGGAAAAACTTCGCGCCGAACTTTGGCTTTGCGTGGAATCCGAACAAGACCGATGGTTGGCTCGGCAAAGTGCTGGGTGGGCAAAAGACGGTGTTCCGCGCTTCGTATTCCATCATCGTTTATGATGAAGGCACGCAGTTCTTCTCCTCGAACCTGGGTGGCAACGCAGGCAAGCAAATCAGCGCGACTACGCTCATTCCAGGCACGCCAGGCGCGACCAATCTGCCTTCGTTTTATACGCTCAACGACATCGTCAACAATCCGCTGACCGTTGCCAACTTTGCCTTCGCTACGACCGAGTATAAAAAGACGGTCAATCAATCCGATCAAACCTTCGTTCGCACGATTGGCGCCATTGACCCCAACCTGCGAGCGCCCTACACCGAAAATTACACCTTCGGCATTCAGCGCGAACTGTGGAAGAACACCTCGCTCGAAGTGCGTTACGTCGGTAATGCTTCGCGGCTGGCCTGGCGCACCAGCAATTTGAACGAAGTGAATATCTTCGAGAACGGCTTCTTGAACGAATTCAAGAACGCGCAGAAGAACCTGGCGATCAATGTGGCGGCGGGAGTGCAAAGCTTCCAGAATCTGGGGCGCGCGGGACAAGTGGCGCTGCCCATCTTTGACGCTGCCTTTGGCGCACGCGGCGGGCTGACGGCGATTGCGGCGACTTCGGGTTACACCTCGACCGGGTTCATCACCAATTTGCAAAACGGCGAAGCAGGTTCGCTGGCGACAACGCTAGCGACCAATCAAAACTATGTCTGCCGCATGTTCGGCAGCAATTTCAGCCCGTGCGCGCGCGTGCAGCCATTGGCTAACACACCGGGGCCGTATCCGCTCAATTTCTTCCTGCTCAATCCGTTTGTCGCAGGGCGGTTGAATTACGTGGATAACGGCGGCTGGCACAACTACAACGGCTTGCAGATTCAGTTCCGCCAACGCATGGGGCAGAGCCTGAATTGGAACTTGAATTACACCTTGAGCAAGAGTCTGACGAATCTGACCGTGGATACTGCGACGCAGGGCTTGGATTATGTCAGCTTGCGCGATCCGGGGTTGAACAAACGGCCGTCGCAGTTTGATCTGCGCCATGTGATTCAAGCGTATGGCACGTATGAGCTGCCGGTCGGACACGGCAAGCTGCTCTCGTTCCACAACAAGCTGATTGACAATCTGGCGGGCGGCTGGTTGCTGGGCCAGGTGTTTGTGTTCAACACGGGCCAGCCGATTCAATTGACGGGCGGCTTCAACACGGTCAACAACAGCAACAACGCGGCGATCGGCGGCGTGCGGCTCGCTTCAGGCGTGACGCTCGACCAGATTCAAAAGCTGTTCGACGCCGAACGTGTTCGGATTAGCGGCAGACCGGCGGGCACGTTTACTGATCTGCAGCGCATTGCGGTTGACTCAAGTCTGATTGGCTCCGATTTCCGCGCCAATCCAGCCTTGTTGACTTACAACTCGACGCCGGGCGAATTCGGCCAGTTGTTGTTCCTGCGCGACAAGAACACCTTCCAATGGGATGCCTCGCTCACCAAACGGTTCAGCATCACGGAGAAGACAAAGGCTGAACTCTTTGCCGGCTTCAACAATCTGCTGAATCACCCGCGCTGGGGCCTCCCCGACACGAATGTATTTAGCCAAACTTTTGGCGTGGTGGGCGCGCCCAGCAATAACCGCTCGATCAATTTGCGCGGCACGCTGAGTTTCTAGCGCGTGTGAGGAAATAACGTAGGGGCAGACCTGTGTGTCATTGTTGTCAACTTAAGAACTGCCGGAAGCTGTAACCCGCTCTTTTCCAGTCAGATAGCAAAGTAAGTTGCAAGCTGCTTCGCTCTCTCATTCAAGGTCATGAGGCGGCGGGGAAACAGCTAGAGTTTATCGTGTAAAGAACTCTCGTTACAGGCTTTGTGGACTTCGCCCTCAACTCCGCTAAACGGCTGATGAGGGGGTGTTTACAGCTTAAGTTGACAACAATGACCTGTGTGTCTGCCCCGGTGGCGTCAGACGGAATCGAATGCGTCAGATGCGACCGGGGCAGACACACAGGTCTGCCCCTACGCTTGAAACAACTATGCACAAACACATTCTTGCCGCCCTCGTCACGCTGCTGCTGGCGCCTGCAATGCAGGCCCAAGCGCCGCAAGCCCGCATCAAAATTGACACCGACCGCACCATCGGCGAAATCCACCCCAACCTCTTCGGCAACTTCACCGAACATCTGGGCCGCATGATTTACGGCGGCATTTACGAAGAAGACAGCCCGCTGTCGGACAAGGACGGCATCCGCCTCGACGTGCTCGAAGCCGTCAAGGGCTTGAACGTCTCGATCCTGCGCTGGCCGGGCGGCAATTTCGCGTCGGGCTATAACTGGCAAGACGGCATTGGGCCGAAGAGTGAACGCCCGACGCGCGTCGAACTGGCCTGGAACGATTTGGAAAGCAACCGCTTTGGCACCGACGAGTTTTTGCAGTACTGCGAACGCCTCAAGGCCGAGCCGTACATTTGCATCAACGCGGGCCTGGGTACGATTGACGATGCGCGGCATTGGGTCGAGTACTGCAACGAGTCGCGCCACACTTACTGGGCCGACCTGCGGCGCAAGAACGGGCGCGAGCAACCTTACAAGGTCAAATACTGGGCGCTGGGCAACGAGATTGACGGCCCCTGGCAACTGGGCAACAAGAGCGCCGAGGAATATTCAAAATTCGCGCTCGAAGCCGCCAAGGCCATGCGCCTGGTTGACCGCGACATCAAACTGGTCGCCAGCGGTTCGAGCAACTACGGCGCCGATTGGATCGCCTGGAATCGCACGGTGCTCAACACGCTGCGCAACACGGCGGATTACATCGCCATTCACACCTACATCAACAACCGCGACAACGACTTTGAACGCTACCTGGCTTGGTCGCAGACGATTGACCATTACATCGAAACGACCGCCAACCTGATTCGTATGGCGCAAGCGGGCCAGCCCAATCCGCGTCCGCTGTATGTCGCCTATGACGAATGGAACGTCTGGTATCGCACCGGCAACCGCGAGAAGCTGGAAGAGGTTTATAACTTTGAGGATGCGCTGGCGATTGGCATGTTTTTCAATTCCTTCTTCCGCCACGCCGATGTGGTGAAGATGGCGAACCTGGCCCAGATGGTCAACGTCATCGCGCCGATCATGGCGAATAAACAAGGGCTGTTTTTGCAAACGACCTATTTCCCGCTGGCCGAATTCAGCAAGCAGCGCGGCAATGTGGCGTTGGATGCATTCGTTTCAGCGCCGACTTACAAGCCCGGCAATCGGCGCGAACTGCGTTATCTGGATGTCTCGACCAGTTACAACGCGGCGGACAAGACGCTCTTTGTCAACGTGCTCAATCGCAGCAAAGACAAAGACCTCGCCACACGCATTGACAACAGCGAAGGCCAACTCGCCAGCACGGTCGGCGTCTGGGAACTGAATCATTCTGATTTGAAAGCTACGCACACCTATGGCGATGACAAGAAGGTGCGGCCTGTGACGCGCAGCTTTGAAGCGAAGCTGGAGAACAACGGGTTTACTTACACCTTTCCGGCGCACTCGCTGACGATTTTGCGGCTCAAGCTGAAATGAATACCAAATACAAACCAGCCTTGCGGACGATGCTCGTCTTGTTCTGTTGCACGCTCTTTTCGGATGCGCTGCTGGCCCAGACGACGCGCGTGACCATTCGCGTTGACGCCGCCCAACGTCAAGGCCCGCTCAAACCCATCTGGTCGTGGTTCGGTTACGATGAACCGAACTACACCTACATGAAAGACGGCAAGAAGCTGCTGTCCGAACTGGCCGCGCTCAGCCCGACGCCGGTCTTCATCCGCACGCACAATCTGTTGACAACGGGCGACGGCACTGCGGCGCTCAAATGGGGCTCGACCAACGCCTACACCGAAGACGCCACGGGCCAGCCACGCTATGACTGGACGATTACGGATCGCATCTTCGACACGCTGCTCGAACGCCGGATGAAGCCGCTGGTCGAGATCGGCTTTATGCCCGAAGCGCTGTCGGTCAAGCCGGAGCCGTACAAACACGACTGGCAGCCGGGCAATCAATACAACGACATCTTTCTAGGTTGGGCTTATCCGCCGAAGGATTACGCGAAGTGGGCTGAATTGATTCGCCAATGGGTGCTCCATTCGGTCGAACGCTACAGCAAGGAAGAGGTGCTAACCTGGTATTGGGAGCTGTGGAACGAGCCGGACATCGCATACTGGAAAGGAACGCCCGAAGAGTACAACAAGCTTTACGATTACACGGCGGACGCGGTGAAGCGGGCGCTGCCCGGCGCGAAGGTTGGCGGCCCGGCGACGACCGGCCCGGCCAGCGAAAAG
>JAYUCP010000262.1:0-4985 GCA_043740245.1 Acidobacteriota bacterium
GTGCCGATCATGTTCGAGACGACCAATGCCGTGGCGCTGTAAAACCCCAGTTGCCGCGCGAGTGTTGCCATGCTTTTTTCCTTTTCGAGTTGGGCTGTGACGCGCCGCGCACTGATTGCGACGCGCGGCGCGTCAACTTATCATTCGCCCCGCCAAACCCCAAATTTGAGCGTGTAAAAATCATGAGCAACATCAAACAAGTCAGTGCCCAGGCGGGCTACGACCTCTGGTCAGAAACCTACGATGAAACGCCCAATCCGGTGGTCGCGTTGGATGCGCGCCACACCATCGCCCAGCTTGCGCCGCAACCCGGCGAACGCATTCTGGACGCCGGTTGCGGCACTGGGCGCAACTTGCAAGCGTTGCTGGACGCGGGCGCGCTCCCTTCAGGCATAGATTTTTCCGCCGGGATGCTGGCTGTCGCGCAACGCAAGTTTCCGCAAGTCGAATTGCGGCAGGCCGATTTGCAAGAACGCTTCCCGTTCGCCGACGCTGCGTTTGACGCCGCGTTGTGCGCGTTGATCGGCGAACATCTCAGCGATCTGGCGGCAGTTTGCGATGAAGTCTTTCGCGTCGTAAAAGCGGGCGGGCGCTTTGTCTTTTCGGTCTACCACCCCTGGCTGGCCGAGGCGGGCAAAGAAGCGAACTTTGAAAAGGACGGCTGGAATTACCGGCTTGGCGCTTACAAGCACACGGCTGAAGATTACGCGAACGCCCTGGCTGGCGCGGGCTTCATCAATTTGACCCGCCATGAATTCATCTGCGATGAAACCATCGTGGCGGCAGCGCCCAACGCGCAAAAGTATTTCGGCAAACCGCTCCTGCTGGCGCTCGCCGCCGCCAAAGCCTGAGGCTGATCCCGCCAAAACTTAACATGGTCCAAATCAAGTTTCGCCTTGCTCAGTCTTAACCCTGCTCTCTACAATCGCGTTTACCGACACATCTTTCAATCAACCGATCAAGCAGTACATTTCTGGAAGGAGAATACCCAATGCGAATTACCACAGGACTTCGTTGTCTCGTATGCGTGCTCTGGCTGGCGTGTACAGCCTTTGCGCAAACCCAAATCACGACGGGCGTCATTCAAGGCACGGCCACCGATCAGAGCGGCGCTGTCGTGCCCGGCGCGAACGTCGAAGCCAAAAACCTTGACACCAACTTGACGCGCAATGCCGTCACCGCTGCCGACGGGCGCTTTAGCTTTTTGCAACTGCAACCAGGCCGCTACACCGTGACGGTCAGCAAATCCGGCTTTGCCAAGTTGGTGCAAGAGAACCTGACGCTCAGCGTCGGGCAGGCGATCTCGCTCAACCTGGCGATGAAAGTTTCGTCAGTGACCGAAACCGTCACCATCACCGCTTCGCCGACGATTGACACGACCAAGACCGAGGCCAGCAGCACCCTCAACGAACGCGCCGTCCAGAACACGCCCGTGCTGGGGCGCAAGTTTGAAGACCTGCTCACGCTCACGCCCGGCGTCAGCATTACGCAAGGGCCCGACGGCGACGAGATCAATTTCGTGGGCCAGCGCGGCATCTTCAACAACATCAGTTTGGATGGCGGCGATTACAACAACGGCTTTTTCGGCGAACAGGTCGGCGGCCAGCGCGCGGCCATTGATATTTCGATGGAGGCCATCAAGGAATTCCAGGTCGTCGCCACCGGCGCCAGCGCCGAGTTTGGCCGCACGGCGGGCGGCGTCGTCAACGTCATCACCAAATCGGGCACCAACAATGTGCACGGCAGCCTCTTCCACTTTCAACGGCTGGAAGGGCTGTCCTCGAACACCTCGGACGGCAAACCGCTCAAGGATTTTCACCGCGAACAATTCGGCGGCACCGTGGGCGGGCCCATCGTCAAAGACCGCGCCTTTTACTTCGGCGCGTTCGAGCAGATTCTGGGCAACCTGACGCGGCCCAATCTGAGCGCGCCCATCGGCACGCCCTGCACGGTGCAGACGCCGACGATTCAGGCCAATGAGGCGCTCATCAATGGCAGCGCCGATTGCCAGCGCCTGGCGCTCGTCAACTTCATCAAGACCACGCGCCAGCAGGACGAGAGTTTGCCGATCAAGAAGCCGATCAACACCTCGGCCTTCCTGGGCAAGCTCGATTGGAAGCTGGGAAACGCTAACGACTTGGGCTTCTCTTACAACTTCAACCGCTCGAAGAAAGAGAACGAGACCTTTGATGTGGCGACCTACGGCACGTCGGCCAACGGCACCGAGGGGCCGGGCAAGATTCACGTCTTCAACGTCAACCTTTTCACCACGCTGTCGGCGTCCAAGTTGAATGAGTTCCACGTCACCCTCTCGCGCGAAGACCGCCCGCGTTCGGCCACCAAATCGAACGTGCCCGCCGACACGGCGATGGGCTTCGCCACGACCTTCCGTTTCGGCAATCCGTTCTTTCTCGCGCCGAACATTGATGAGTTGTTCGAGCGCTACCAGATCAAAGACAACTTCTCGTTGCTCGCCGGCAAACACACGCTCAAGTTCGGCGGCGATTACACGCGCAGCAAAAACAAGCAGGTCTTTCGCGGCTTTTTTGAGGCGCGCTACATCTTCGACAGCGTGGCCGGCTTCCTGCGCTACGCCTCGCCCGCGTCGTTGGGAGCGGGCTACGGGCCGAATATCAAAGGCTGCTCGAATGGCGCTTATGTCGCGGCGGCGGCGAATTGCCCTGCCGGTTCGACTACGACGGGCGGCCCGCTGCTGTTGTATTTGCAAGGCGCGGGATTAAACGGCCCAGCGACAGATGCCGCAGGCGCATCGAACATCGCCAACAACGAGCCCGCGCTCTTCATTCAAGACAAGTACCAATGGCGTCCGGGCTTGACGCTCAGCTACGGCCTGCGCTGGGAAGCGCAGATTTTCCCGGACCCGACCGTGGCGCCCGCGCAAACCGCCTATGGCAAATTGCTGAACGACCCGCGTTTCCCCTCGAACGGCTATCTGCCCAACCAACGGGCGATGTTCCAGCCGCGCGTGGGCTTCGCGTGGGACGTGAACAAGAACAGCAAATCGGTGCTGCGCGCGTCGTGGGGCATTTACAACGCGCGGCAGAACATGCTTTCGCAAGTCGGTTCGATCACCACGAACGGCGTGCAACAGCAAACGATTTTTCTGAACACGGACATCATCGCTTCTGGCGTGCCCGGCCCGGTGTGGCCCGGTGTGGTCAACCCGACGCCCGTGCCGGCGGGGCAGTTCCCGCTCTTCACCGGCGTGCGCGTGTTCAGCCGCGATTATGCGAACCCGCGCATCTACACGGCCAACGTCGCCTTTGAACAACAGATCGCACCCGACACCGCCGTCTACTTTGACTTCACGCATTCAAAGGGCGTGCACCTGACGCGCTTTTTGAACTACAACGCGAGCGGCATTTTCTCGCCGCAACTGGGCGAATTGATGGTGACCAATTCGCGCGGCAAAGGTTTGTATCGCGGCTTCACCGCCGGCGTGCGCAAACGTTACAGCCGCCACTTCCAGCTCGAAGGCAATTACGTCGTGTCGAAAGACCTGGATGACGACTCGAACGAACGCGATCCCTTCACCGACCGCTCGTTCAGCCTGAACAACCTGAAGGCCGATTACGCGCTGAGTGACCGCGACATTCGCCACAAGTTCAATTTCTATACTTCCGGCGAATTATTCGGCGGACTGGAAGGCAACGTGCGTATGCAGGCGCGCTCGGCGCAACCGATCACGCCGGCCACGCGCACCGCCACCAATCGCAACACGCTGCGCAAGGACAACGCGTTTTACTCGTTTGACTGGCGGCTCTCGCGGCCCTTCAAGTTCGGCGACCATTGCGCGCTGATCCCGACCGTCGAGATGTTCAACACCTTTAACAACAAAAACAACGTCAATCCGCTGAGCACGCCGGGGCTGTTCAACTTCGACGGCTTCCTGCGCCAGGGCGTGGGCGACCCGCGCCAGTTGCAGTTGACGGTGAAGTTCACGTTCTAACTCAGCGCCGCAAAAAGGCGCAAGGACGCAAAAAGAAATTCACCAATCAATGAATGCTTTTTGCGTTCTATGCGCCTTTTTGCGGCAAGATTCATTACCTGCCAAGTCATTGCGGCCCCACAGCCACGGGTTGGAAAATGCCCGCGAACGTTTTACTCTACGCGCCGCTGACCGAAGCGCGCGCTAACAATTACCACATCTGATCTAACCACTAACCCTGAAGGAGAAGACAATGAAACGCTTTACCCTGTTCACATTCATCGCAGTCGCCTTCGTCGCACTGCTCAACAACAACGCCGCCTGGGCGCAAACCGCGCCTGCCACCCCTGCTATGTTGACCGCTGAAGAGCGCGCCGAAGCGGCCAAATACCTGGCGGAAACCCGCAAGAATTTCCTCGAGTCCGTCAAAGGCTTGAGCGAGGCGCAATGGAAATTCAAACCCGCGCTTGACCGCTGGTCTGTCGCCGAAGTCGCCGAACACATTGCCATCAGCGAAGAAACGCTTTTCGGCATGGTCACCAACCAGATCATGAAATCGCCCGCCGCGCCCGAAAAGAAAGAAGCGGCCAAAGGCAAAGAGAAACTCTTGCCCGGCATGCTCACCGACCGTTCGAGCAAATTCCAGGCGCCCGAAATGCTCAAACCCACCAACCGCTGGGCCTCGCAGGCCGAACTGGTCAAAGCGTTCAACGCCAGCCGCGACAAGACCATCGCTTACGTCAAGACTTCGCAAGATGACCTGCGCAGCCATTTCGGCGCGCATCCGGTGCTCAAAGACCTGGACGCTTATCAATGGCTCTTCCTGATCAGCGGCCACAGCGCGCGCCACACCGCGCAGATACTCGAAGTCAAAGCTGATCCGAACTTCCCCAAGCAGTAAACCACTTCAAGCAACAAGAGCATGGAGTTCAGCCTTCAGCCTGAATCCACGGCTAACGTTCTTTGAAAAGAGTAACAGGTGAACCCAAAGCCGCATAGAATAAGGGTGTAACGCACTTACTCATGTTGCGAAAGG
>JAYUCP010000263.1:0-12137 GCA_043740245.1 Acidobacteriota bacterium
AGCCGATCATCATCTCTTCCCAGGTCTGCGGCCCCCAATAAATCATCTTGGTCGGGTCGGGGTTGAATTTGTTGTTGGTCGAATTGTCGTGATGCGCCACGCATTCAAGCTTGCTGCCCTTCGGCGCGGCGATGGGTTCCTTCACCCAGTAGTTGAGCTGCCAGTTGAAGTCGTACTTCGGCACATTCAGCAGCACCTTTGAAGTGCCGTCAGGCAAGACCAGCGTGTATTTGAAATCTTTGCCGCGCAAATGCATGTGCGGCATGAAGCCCCAAATGTGGCTGTCTTCCTTGAACGTGAACGACGAACGCGATTCGTAATTGGCGTCGCCCGCCGGGATCGCAAGCTTATTTTCCGCTGGGCCGGTGGTGATGAATTGTTTCTCGACCGGGCCTTTGGCAAAGGTCAGGCCGATGCTGGTGCGATCGGCGCCGGCCGTGCCGTTGGTGGTGTAATGCATCTGGAAGACCAGCGCCGAGCCTTTCTTGATGAGCTTGGCTTGGCCCGGCCGCAGCTTCAGCGGACTCATGCCCGGCGCCCAGCCGATCAGCATGCTGTCGGCATTGTTGGCGCGCACGGCGCTGCGGTTGTCCTGGCTATTGCCGGCCGCCCGGTTGTCTTCGCCAAAGCCGCGCGCAGACGTGATTTCGCCTTCGGGCGGTATCTGGCCGTTGCGCGGTTCGACCACGGTCACGATGACGTGGTGCACCAGCGCCGCATTGCCGCGCCTGACTTCGGCGAATTGAATGTACTTGTCCTCGGTGAATTTGGTGTGCACGACAAAGTGGCGATAAGGCACGGTACCATCCGCCGGGACGCTGGATTCGACCGGCAGCGCAAAGACGGCGTCCGGTGTGCCGGCTGACCAACCGGGCGGCGGCAGTTTCGGCGCGGGCGGCAAATCTTTCGGATCGCCTTCGGGCGCGCCCGCTTCGACCCAAGCCTTGATGGTTTCGATCTGTTGCTGGCTTAGGCTGCGGTCATTGACGAATTCGCCGTGTTTCGGATCGGCGTACCAGGGCGGCATCACACGGTTGGCGACTTGCTCGCGGATGGATTTGGCCCAGGGGCGGGCTTCCTTATAAGACAGCAAGCCCATCGGCGCCATCTCGCCCTGGCGGTGGCAGCCCACGCAGTTCGCGTAAAAGATCGGCGCGACATCTTTGTTAAAGGTGACTTTCGCGGCCTTGGCCGACGGCCCTTCCGATTTGGCGACGGCCAACACCAGCAGTAACGCGGCGATGAAACTCAAAGCCAGCGCAGTGCTCTTCCAATTTCTAGTTCGCATAAGCAGCTCCTTTGCTCGTTAGTTGAGATTTGTTTTGAAACGTTCAGTTTGCAGTTCAATCAGTGCGTAAGAGCCGGTGCAACCAGCCCTCGTTATTTTGCTTGGGCGGAAAACTTGCGTTCGTGTAGACGATGACGCACGGACTGCCGTTTCGCAGAAGTTGCTGCGGTGCAGCCTGCCGCGTTGCCGTCGTCGCTACTTCAGCGCCGAATAGTCGGTCGGCATCATAAATACCGCGACGACTTTATCCACCAACTTGCCATTCTCTTCGCTCTTCTTGCGCGCGGCCTGCCATTCGGGGTCGGCGCTAAAGGCCTTCCAGGACGCGGCCCGCGCGTCGCGCGAAGGATAGGCGAGCATATAAACCAGCGTGTTTTCCGAACCGCTCTCTTTTTCAGTCGGCCCCCAGAAACCCACAATCTGCATGCCATGTTTCTTGAACAGCTTGACCGTGTGATCGCGGAAACGTGCGTGCAATTCTTCGAGCTTGCCCGGCGCGGCGTAATAGGTGCGCAACTCAAAATAGCGCGCATCCTTGACCAGCGAAGGGCTGGGCGCGAAAGTCGGTGCGGCGGGCGCGGGCGTTTGTGCGGTTGGCGCGGGCGTGCCGGTTTGGGCGGCAACCGTCAACGAACATGCGGCGACAATGAAAGCTAGAAAAAGCATTTGCGGTGCTCTGCACATCAAGGTTTCTCCTCAAGTAAAGTGCAAATTGTCTGCGGATTGGTGGAGCGGTCACGAAAGCGCGCGCATTCTAGCCTACTGACCAACCGGTAAGCAACGGATAGAAAATCAAAAATCAAAAATCAAAAGGCAAAAATCAAAAATGAATGAATGAGCAAGATGTGCCAATGAAGGCAAAGATGGGTGCCACATTTTTGCCTTTTGCTTTTTGCCTTTTGCCTTTTGATTTCCCCCTCTTCCCGCCGCCCAAAAAGCAAAAGGCACGAGAGCCTCGTCGCTCTCGTGCCTTTGCCTTCGCGCCCTTGTGGTGGAGTTGAGGGCGAACTCTGAAAATGTGGGCCATACGTTCAATCTTTTGGCGCGTAATAGCCCTGGCGCGCGCGAATGCGCAGATCGGGGCGTTTGGGCAATTGAATCTTGATGCGCCGGAATTTGCCGTCGTTCGTTTCGTTGGTCGAGTAATAGCCCAGCAGATATTGCGCCTGTAATTCCGCCGCGATTTGCCGGAACACCTTTTCCAACTCGTCATCCCGATCCGGCAAAAACGCGCCGCCGCCCGTCTCAGCGGCCAGCGTGCTCATGCCGTTGTGGCCGCGCATGCTGATCCGGTTCAAGCGGATCGAAGGGCCGCTCGGATTGATCGCATAAAACAGCGTGTCGGTGCGTTGCAACTCGCGCTGGGTGTCGGCCAGGCGATGGGTCTCGCTGTGATTATCTTCGCCGTCAGAAATCACGACGACGACACGGCGCGCGCCCGGCACTGCGTGTTCACCCAAGTAGCGCGCGGCCTTGGCGACCGTATCGAAAAAGGCTGTGCCCTCTTTGGTTGGCTCCAGCGCGTTCAGGCTTGCGGCAACTTTGTCCAAGCTGCTGGTTCGTTCGCCGACCAATTTAGGCTCCATGCCAATTGAAAAAACCGAAACGGTGTCGGCTGGTTTGAGCACCTCTTTCAGAAAGCGTGTCGCAGCCAGTTTCTCGAACTCAAAGCGTTCACGCACGCTGCCCGAAACATCAAAAAGCAGCGCCAATTCCAAGGGCGTTTTGCCCGGTTCGCCCAGGCTTTGCAGTTGCTGCGGCTGGCCTTCCTCTTCCAGTTGAAAATCCTCGGCGCTTAAGCTGCGCATCGGCTCACCGTTGGCATCGGTGACGGATACCGGCACAGCCACCAGGTTGGAATTGATGCGAAAGGTATCGCCGGTATTCTCAGGCTCTTTTTCAGCCGCCTTGCCACCGGCCTTTTCAGTGCCCTTTTCCGAATTGGTTTCCGTTTGAAGCGGCGGCGGCGCGGGCTTATTCACCGCGCTGGGCGGTGTTGGTGCGGGCGCTGGCGGCGTGGGCGTCATCACCGGGACATTGAGTTTGTATACTTGCTTCGCCGCTGCGGGCGGAAGCGGCGTGGGCGTGGGCGTGGGCGCAGTCTGCCGTGCGCGTTCAGACGGCTTGCCCTTTTTGCCTTGGGCGGACGATGACGCAGCCAAATTCAAGACCAGCCCTGCATAAAGCAACAACCAAACACCGGCCAATAGCCAAGCTCTAATCAGCACACGCTGGGGGAATTTCAATTTCACGACTCCTTGCAACATTCGCCTCATTCGTTGAGTTTGCCTGTTTAACACAGTCAGCGGGAACATCCCCTAAAGCAAACGAGTGGCAAATGACATTGGCACATCATTCACCACTCGTTGCCGTTTACCTAGCGCACCTGAACCAACCGGACCTTTTAGCAGGAGCCAAACCCATTACGGCACCCGTGTGGTCGTGGTCTCGCGCGGGCGGGAGCCTTCCAGCGAACTGCTGATGGACTTCTGCATCCGGACCGGCTCAGGTTGGGCCGTCATGCCTTTGTTGACCAGAATCTTGACCTCAACGCGGCGGTTCTGGACGCGGCCTTCCTTGCTCGTATTGTCCGCGACCGGTTGCGCTTCGCCGTAACCGAAGGGCGTGATAATGCGGCGCAGCGGAATCATGTGATTCTCAGCCAGGTAGCGCACCACCGCATCCGCGCGTTTTTGGCTCAAGAGACGATTCTTGTTCTCGTCGCCATCCGCCGAAGCGAAGCCCATCACTTCAATCATATAAGCCTTCTCGGTCTTGGCTTGCGTAGCAATTTCGTCAAGCACCAACTTGGCCTCGGGCAGCAAGTCAAACTTGTTGACCTTGAAATTGACGGTGATCCCGCGCTTGGCTTCGTAATCGTCCAGGCCGGAGATCCAGGTCTCCATCCGGCGGTTGGTCGCCTCGACCCCCGCTATGGCGGCATTGGCATTGGTCATCGCCGCATCCGCCGTTTCTTGCGCGGCCTTCGCCCCGCCCTTGGCTGCGTTGGAGATGGCAGCCAATTCTTCCAATTGACCTGAAAGGCGCTTGGCGTTCTCTTCGGTTTGCGAGATGCGGGTTTCCGCTTCACCCACGCGGCCTTCGACCGGCGTCACGCGGGTCTCGACATTGCGGGCCACGACCAAGGCGTTCTCACTGAATCTGACTTTGTCAGCGGCCAGCCGGCCGTTGGCATCGCCCTTCCCTTCGATCTCGACGCTCAAGCCGCGCAGCAGCAACGTCGTGTTGTAGTTTTTGGCGCGGCGGAACGGATTGCTCTTCTTTTCCTCGACCTTGGTGAAATTGCCCAGCGTCACCAGCACATCGCCGCCCGTGAGATCACGCACGATGAAACTGTCAGCGTCACGTTTAACGATGACGCCACTGACCTTGGCTTTTTGCCCCGGCGCCAGTTTGACGAGGCTGGCGTCTTGAGCGTTATTCTTTGCGTCTTTGCCTGCGACTTGTGCAAAAGCAGGCGCGATTGTGAGCGCTACACTACACAAAGCTAAGCCGAAACGATTGATCTTCATGTTCTTTCTGTCCTCCCCAGTGGAAACTGTGTATCAGAGATTTTTGCAAACTTGCAAGCTTTAGGAGCTTGCCGCCTCACCACAAGGCACGTGCGACAGCCATTAGAGCAACGCGTGTGCCAGGAGTCAAAACGATTTTCAACCTAAGTGCTATCGCGCTCTACGGAAACATCTTAGACCTTTCCCGCCGCCGGTGCAGAAAAGCCAAAGAAAGAGTCTTCACCCAATCTTGCTTAGCTACTGAAACGAAAGCAGTACATTTTGCACGGCGGGATGCAGATATTACATACACATCATTACCGGCTTTACTCACGAGCGGCAAGCACGCTGGCTGACGGGTATCTGCCCAACCCGTCCTTGTCGGCCGCACGAGATGCGTTGCCAAGCTCCATGATTTGGTGAGCGAAGCAGTGCAGCGCATTACCCAGCAGAGCTGGAAAGCGCCGCATGCTGCCATTCGCGGACTGCTAAAAATTTTCGTTAAACTTCTGAATTTGTATAAATGAAGAAGACAAACAGGTTTTTATAGTCTAGAATCCGCCACCGTGAAAAAAGATTTAGGCTGAAGTCGCCCCGACAACTTCTAAATCGCGTTTTACCTTCTCACGACCAACACTGGTTTTTGCTCAACACAATCTGTGGCAACTTTCCTTGGGAGGAACATATGCCCATGACAGGCGGTAACGGAAACACTGCATGGCTCAAGCGGGGTTTGATTCTCGCTTTGCTGACGGTCGGCGCTTTGGTGGCGCTCGATCAACTGGGCTTCAACCTGACCTCGCTGGCGCAAAAGCGGCAAGCGCGCGTCCCGGTGGCTCAAAACAACGTCGCGTCTGATTGCGACTATTTGAAAGACCCGGAGGCGATCCGGGGCGCGCAATCGCGTCATCGCCGCGAGATTTCGCGCGTGACCGAAGGCTTCGCGGAGAAAGCGCCTAATCAGGTCGAACAATTGGTGCGCGCCGCCGATCTGCCGCGCAAGAACTTCATTGACGACATCCTGTTCGGCAAGATGCAGAACGACAACATCGAAGCCGCACCGCTGTGCACCGATGGCGAGTTTCTGCGCCGCGTCATGCTCGACTTGACCGGGCGCATTCCAGCGCCCGAAGCGGTGACGGCTTTCCTAGCCGACGAGAATCCGAATAAGCGCGACATGCTGGTGGACAGACTGCTCGCAGCGCCGGAGTTCACCGACAAGTGGACGAACTTTTATGGCGACTTGTTCAAGAACACCGCCTTTTCCGCCAACATCAACCGTATGCGCGGCGGGCGCGATGCCTTCTACAAATACATCAAAAACTCAGTGGCGCTGAACAAGAGTTGGCGCGATATGGCGGTCGAGATTGTGACGGCCAACGGCGACAGCTTTGTCAACGGCCCGACCAATTTTTTGATTGGCGGTTTTGTGCCGATGGGCCCGGTACAGGATGTCTATGACGGCATGGCGGTCGAAGCCTCGCGCGCCTTCCTGGGACTGACTTCGATGGATTGCCTGCTCTGTCACGATGGCGCGGGCCACCTGGATGCCGTCAATCTCTGGGGGTCACAAACCAGACGCTTCGATGCCTGGGGCATGGCGGCTTTCTTCACGAACTACAACCGCCAGCAGGTACTCGTCGCCACCAACGTCAACAAGCAGGTAATCAGCGAAGCCACGGGGCGCACTTACCAGTTGAACACGACCACCGGCAACCGCTCGAACCGGCAACCCACCAATGGCAAGACCGTGATTGATCCGCAGTATATGTTCAACGGCAACGGCGGCATCAAGGCTGGCGAAAACCGGCGCGAAGCTTTCGCGCGTTACTTGGTGGCCGATCCGCAATTCGCGCGCGCGCAAGCCAACTACCTGTGGGAAGCGTTGATGGTCGAGGCACTGGTTTCGCCCTCGAACACTTTCGATCTGGCGCGCTTGACGCGTGAACAGCAACTGCCCGATGGCTGGCAACTGCAACCCGCCAATCCGGAATTGCTGCAAGCACTGTCGGAAGAGTTCGCCTACAACAACTTCGACATCCGCCACCTGATCGGCACCATCGCCAAATCAAGCGCCTATCAACTCTCCTCGCAATATCCGGGCGAATGGAAGCTCGACTACGTGCCGTATTATGCACGCAAGTACGTTCGCCGTTTGGAAGCCGAGGAGTTGCACGACGCCATCGTGATTGCGACGGGCGTACCGACGACCTTTGCCGATCCTGACAATGGCAACAAAAACCGTGTCGGGTATCGGATGGTTGATGATAACAACCCGCAGGCGACCACTTTCTGGACTGAGTGGGCGATGCAGTTGCCGGAACCGACGGAACCGCGCAACAGCGGCAACAACGCCTTCTTGAATTCGTTCCTGCGCGGCGACCGCGATCAGAAGCTGCGCACTGACGAACCCTCGATTCTGCAAGCGTTGAACATGATGAACAACGGCTTCGTGATGGGGCGTATCCATCAAGGCAACATCGCCACCGTCACTTACCCTGATACGCGGACGTACAATTCCGTGGTGCGCACGCTGCTGGCGAAAGCCAATCTCTCAAACGAAGAGTTGGTCAACACGCTTTATCTGACCACGCTCTCGCGCAAACCGTCGGCTGAGGAAATGGCGAAAGTCACGTCCTACTTCAGCCGTATGACCAAGCAACAGGTCGCGGAGCATTTGCAATGGGTGTTGCTCAACAAGGTGGACTTCCTTTTCAACTATTAAAACGAGGTGAAACCATGACAAATCATCTTCATCCAGATCATTCCTGTGAAGTCTGCCAGCCGCTGCGTCCGGCCAATCGTCCGATGTTTGGCCCGCACTTCGGGCGGCGCACCTTCATCAAATCCACGGCAGCCGGGCTTTCCGGCTTCTTCCTGTCGCCGCTGGCGAGCCAGGTGCAAGCCGCGTCGAGCACTGCGGTTGGCGCCAAGCTAGTAGGCCGCGCGCGCAATTGTATCTTCATTTTGCTGAACGGCGCGCCCAGCCACAGCGACACTTTCGATTTGAAGCCCGGCTCATACACACCGGCGGACTTCAACCCGACCACCAAAAACGGCCTGCTCTTCCCGCAAGGGTTGATGCCGAATTTGTTCAACCAACTCGACCGCATCGCCATCGTCCGCAATCTGCGTTCGCCCGCGCTCGTGCACGGCTTGCAACAGATTTGGGCGCAGATAGGACGCAACCCAACCTCGCAAATGGGCAAGGTCGCGCCGAACCTCGGCACGGTCGTCGCGCTGGAAACCGAGAAAGAACGCCAGCCCAATCAAAAGCTGCCGGGCTTCCTCGCGCTCAACGCGGGCACCGTTGTCGGCTCAGGTTATTTCAACCCGCGTTACACGCCCTTTGAGGTGGGCGTGGCGGCGACGGGTTTGGCAAACCTGACCAATGCGGATGGCGTGGCGCCCTTCAACACGCGCTACGACATGCTGGCGGATTTGGACGGCGGGCTGCGTTCCGGCGCGAATGGCCAGGAACTCAAGGCGATGGATGATTTCTATCAGCAAAGCCGCGCCCTGATGTACAACCCCGAAGTTGACACGGTCTTCCGTTTCGACGCGGCGGATCAAACCCGCTACGGCAATTCGGGCTTTGGCAACGGCTGCATCGTGGCGCGCAATCTGTTGAAGGCCAATCTCGGCACCCGCTACATCCAACTGGGTCTCGGCGGCTGGGATAACCACGCGAACATTTACGGCGCGGCGGGCGCGCGCAACGGCGCGATCTACAATCCGGCCACCCAACTCGATCGTGGCTTAGGCAACCTCATCACCGATCTGGCGGCAACGCCGGGCACGCGCGGCGGCACGCTGCTCGATGAAACGCTGATTGTGTGGATGGGCGAATTCGGACGCACCGTCGGCACGCCAAACGGCAATGGCGGGCGCGATCACTTCTTCCAGCAGTTCTGCGGCTTCGCGGGCGGCGGCATCAGCGGCGGACGCGCCATCGGCATCACCGACAGCGTCGCGCGCAACGTGGTCGAACCCGAATGGTCGCAAGGCCGCCCCTCGGCGGCTGAAGACATAGCGGCGACGATCTATTCGGCGCTCGGCATTGATTACACGACGAAGCGTTTCGACGATCCGTTCGGACGAGGCTTCGAGTACGTACCATTCGCGTCGGAAGGCGCCTGGTACCCAATGCTCGAAATGTTTGGCCGCGACATTGACAACAGCAAACGCATTCCGGAAACCGGACGCGATACGCCACGTCCAATCGGCGGCAACTAACTATTGTCTGTAGAGTCTGTCTTGAGGCTCATCTGTTCTCCCAACTTTAACGCGAGTCCGCCGGGGCTCGCGTTTTTCTTTTCAACAACTCAGTCAGGACAAGAACGCGAGATGTTACGCCCGCTCAAGGTAACTGTTTGAGACGACCTTGAGACAGACCCGCCCGACCGTGCTGTCGGTGCGCTCTTTGACGGGCTTCACCACAATGCCCTCGCGCACGTGCTGGGCGCCCGCGATCAAGCTCGGCCCTTCCGCCATTGCCAGCACGGCTGTCAGATCGAACGGCAGCGCTTCGGCCAGGCAAGGCACCCACGGCAACGCCGCGCCGATGGCCCGCGCTTCGGCAGGCGCAATCCATTCATTCCCGCGCAGCAAGTCGAACACGGCAATGCGCACCTCATTTCTGCCCGTGCCGTATTTCAAGTCCTGCACTTGCCCGTAGACTTCGCCGTACACGGTAAGGTCAGGGTGGGCCTCACAGAAGGCAGCGACCTCCGGCTGGGCATCCAGCGCGCGCCACCAGAGGCTGTCCGGCTCACGCCGTTTCCAGGTCGTGCGGCTCCCGGCGTGCAGCGCGCCGTCCACGCAACAATAGCGCGCGTTCACGCCGTGAATCTTTTCGGTGATCCAAACCGGCTCGCCCGTGGTGAACAGGTGGCCGTAGCGCCGCAGCGAGTCTACGTCATAACTGGGATGGTAGCCCTTGGGCGACCTTTCATTCGCGCCTTCATAGAGCGGCAGCGGCGGTTCGTAATGCGTCACGCCGAAATACTCCGCCAGGTCGTCGCCAACGCTGGCCCCGGCAGGCGCGGCAATGAGCAGCCCCATCGAAACCACGCCGCGCAGCCGCTTGACCTTGATGCGTTCGTGCGTGCGGTCGTGCCCGGCCAGGAAGGCGAATTCCGGGCGGGTGGTATCCACGATGGAATCCGGCGGGATGTACGCGCCCAGCATCCCGTCGTGCCAGTCCGCCGTTTTCACACAAGCGGTATAGCCGCCGAAGATGGTCACGACCGACAAGCTGTCGGCATTCGGGTGCGGCTGCAAATAGACCGGAACAACTTCGACTTTGTGCGTGCTTTTCTCCATCGTGCATCCTCCTGTATCCGGCGGTATCTGTCGCGGCATAACCTTGCCGTTAGTCCGCGCAGGCGGACGGCAGACATTGGCGTTCTCGTCGAACGTTGCCGCCGACTTCGCGGGCTTGTTGCGTTGCGCCAATGTTCCCAGGATTGCGCGCTGCTGCGCTCCACCCTGGCGTTTGGTGCCACCCGCCTTCGCAAAACCTGTTGACGGCTTGACGGCTTGATTGAACGGGCCTATAAGGCCCTCGCCAAGTAGCAGCAGTAGTTATTTACCCAATTTTATCCGAGGGGGTCTGGGTGGTTTTACCTTAGGTTCTGAATGAGGCTCGGGTGGTCGTCCTTGCGCTCCGGGCCGTATCCCTCCACCTTTCGAGCCTGATGGTTCTCCTGTATGGAAATTGTTTTTCGGTACGGGAGCGCTCTCTTTTGCCTGAGCTCGTGTGGTTTCGCGCATTTGATGTTCAAAGGGTTCCAACGGCAATTCCTTGGACGACAACCTTTCCACGAATCCTTTGAATTCCGGAGTGCCAACCTCTGCAATATATTTCCATTGAGAAGGAGCTTCCTCTGATTTCTTTATTTCCCGCATGCCTTTCGATTGTTCTGCTAAATAACGGCTTTGCTCCATAGTTAATGGTTGTTCTCCAGCTAGCGCCCTGACACTTTTGGGCGTTTCACTTGTTCTGAATAACCTATTCCTAAGCTCGCCGGTACGCTTATTGACTCGATCCAGGTATTGTTGAAAGCCTTCGCCCTCCAGCGGTTGTGGGCTCTTTGCTTCAGAATCTGCAATTATATTCAAAAGGTGTAACGCTATGGATTGAGACTTGTCTCGATAGTCTTCAGATTTGGTATTCGCCGCCAGTTGAATGGCCGGAGGTTTCCGCGCTTCCGCCCACAGTTCTTCCCGGACTTTTTGATAAGAGCTGTGCAGGCTTTCAAGCCCCTTGGTTGATGGGACGTAGTCCTGTCCACGATTATCAGCCTGTAGCTCACTAGCCTGAGCCCTACGGAACACAGCTTTAACCACTCGGTAGTTACGGGAATGGATGAGTCTTGGCGGTGGAAGCTCCAGACGTACAGGCACCGAATGATTTGAAGCAGTCTTGCCGTCAACACGATCATGACTGACCTCCATTTCTTCAATCGCTCTCTTAAACAGCCCGATTTCAGTCTTTATTTTTAATCCATAAGCAGGATCGTTCACCGCCAGGTCCGCCAGTTGGCGGAAGTCTGCGCCAGAATAGGCAGGAGCCTTTGTAGCTTCCGTTGGTAATTGCTTGTAATACGCAATCAGGAACTTGGCTACGTGAACCTTTCGCTCGAGATCCAACCCCGCTCTGATTCGCTCATTTTGAGTCATGTGACTGTAATCTTCTGGCGGGTCGGCATTCGGTGAAGGCGAGGGCGGCGCTGTTGCTGTCGTGGAGTCCTGCGATGGCTGGGAACACCCGAATGACATCGCTGCAAGGAAAAGAATTGCCACTAACAGAATGCTCTTATTGAAAGCTTGTAGTGTTTTCATAGTTGATATCCTCCCTGTAATCATACGCAATTCACCAGGCAATCTAAGAGATTTGTTTCGCATTAATTGCCCGTATCCGTTCAAATAAAAGCTCAGCCTCTTCCTTTCGTTCTCTTCTACAAAAGAATTGTAGAAGCTTTGCCAGGGCTTCTTTAACTTCTTCATGCTCTGGCCCAAACTCGCTTTCCCGGATTTCCACGGTTTGTCTATAAAGTCTTTCAGCTTCGTCGTAAAATGGCCTGGCAGCTATTTGTCTGTCCAGGCTTTCAGCTTCATCGCAAGGTGGTTCAGCCTCCTCAGTAAAAAGGCCTTTCCAAAAATAGAAGTCCGCCAAAGTTAAACTTGCCTGATTCCCCGCAGGAGTATCATTGAGGGCATGGATTCCTATTTTAAGCACTAGTGGAGCTTTCCTAAAGTTCTCCATCCTGTTCTTTGAAACACAATGTTAGACTGGGTTTGAAAGGAATCCACTTCAAATGCCCAATCAAACT
>JAYUCP010000264.1:0-12132 GCA_043740245.1 Acidobacteriota bacterium
CAAACCCAAGCGGTCCGACTGGACGGCGCGCCCTCCCTCACGGTCGGGCTACTGACACGCCCTGCCGCGACTGTACCAATCTTGTGTGGTTCGATTTAGACGCGCGTATGGTAGTGCATACGCTTGAAAAGTAGAAGTTGAACGTCGCGGCTGGAGAAAAGAGGAGATTTGTAAGCGTTGGCTAAAGGCTGATTTTGAAGCAGTGAAGATGGCGCGGCTGATTGCTGCAGCGAAAGGTTTTGGCAGATCACGAAATGCCAGCAGCAATTTCAGCCTGCTTGCCCCCAAGTATGAACCGAAACCGCAGCTTGACTGGCAGCGCGTGATCTGCCGAATAGGCCAGCGCTTGGCGCTCACGGCCCCTGGCATTGAGCTGCTGCCCCTAAACCAGGCCGCAAGCCTATTTTCAACGGCGCGTTGCCGCTAAACTGGTCTTGAAATAACAAATATGTTACTCACCCTCGATAACATAAAGATTATTCAGGCGAGCGTATTTTGAAATAACTTTGGAGTAACACAAGGCGGTCAACAAGCGTGTGATTACGCTTCTTGCCCCTATCCCATCCAAATAACAAAGCATCTGCCTGTGACCAAAAAAGCAGCGGCTATTGTCTCGAAGGAAAATAGCCGCTGCCGGATTTTGGCGGTTGGGTTGCAACGCGCCTGCTAGTTAGCGGAACTAGCGCGGGCACGAAGCGCAACGCTTGCTGGCCGGAAAGAGCTCCGAAGTTCCGAGCACGAACGAGAAACCGGGTTTGAAGATGACTTGCGGGTCGTTTTTCTTGTTATAGTCGAAGACCGGCGACTTGAAGAAGTTACTGGCATCCGCGCCGCCATCCACCACGAAAAACGTCAGCGTGTCTTTCGTCGCTTGCACGCGCAATCTGGCGGCGGGCAAACCGTTATCGCGGTTAAACGTAACGATCTCTTCGTTCGCCGAGATGTCGTGCACTGACTTCCACGTGCCAGCTTCGACCGACACCGGCTTTTGATAGGACTTGTAACCCTGCGAGACCCACGTGCCATCCTTATTGATCTGCAAGTTCATATTGAACTCGGTCAGGTCATAGCCGTTGGCGTCGTTGGAGTGCTTGATGCCAGTCGGCGTCAGCGTGTTTTCGACGTGCCAAATCCCAATCATGAAATCAGGGTCCGAACCATCGTCTAACGCGGCGTTGCCTTCGACTGCCGGATCCTTCCAGCAAGCCTTTGTCGTAGTGTCACAATGCAACTGCGAGTAAGGTTTGCCGTCGTCAGCGTAGCCGCTCATGATGTGGCCCTCTTCGATGGAAGCTTTCGGCGGACGGGTGCGGATGAGTTCGTTACCGTCAATACGGCCGTCTTCATCTTCGCCCGGCAGGGGAATGGTGTAATCCCAGAACGCGCTGAAATCCAACGCCCAGAAATACGTCCCCGCGTCATCATAGGCGCGCGCAATGCCGACCGTCTTCCAATTCGGATCGAGCAACGTTGCATTGTCAGCCGGATAGTTCTTGAGCGCCTCGATAAAGGTATCGGGCGTAAACCGCGCCCCAAACGCCACCGTGCCGTAAATCGTGTCGACGTCATAGCCCCAGGCGCGGGCGCGCGTCTTGGTATTGCGCCCCTGGCTGTCCGTCTTGCCGATCTTATTGGTGCTGGCCATGTCTTTGGCAAACTCATCAGCGCCGCGCGTTAGAGCGATTGAAGGGCGCACCGGCCCGACGCCATTCTCAGCGCGGTAGGCATTGAGATAAACCAAAAACTGCGCTTCACGTTCGTCCAGTGGAATCGCCGATGTCATCGCATTCGGGGTGAAATAGGCCGGCAGCAAAAAGACCGGTTTGCCCTGGATATTCGTGGTCGCCGTATTGGTGTTGGTCGGCAGCACGTTCGACAGGAAGCGCGCTTTCTTGGTCGGCCCGGGGCCGTCCGGCGTGGTGGCAGTGGCAATGTTGGTTGGCGGTGAGAGCACCGCGCCGGTGCCGATGTTGTAACGCAACAGGTACGAATAGGTTTTTTTCGGCGAAACCGATTCATCCAGCCAAGTGGTCTTATTGGCCGCCACCACATCAATCATCACGAACTCGGTCGGGTTATCCGGTTCGGAGCGAAAGATGCGCAACGAAGCCACTTTGGTCATGCGCGGGGCGCCCCAACGCAACTCTATCTGATTCGAAGCTACGGCCTTCGCCATCAGCGTCTTTACCGCGCTACGCACGCTGGGATCTTGCGAAGTGAAGCGCGGAATGTTCGGGTTGGTCGGTACGCTGTTCTCGTTATTCGGATCCATCGTCGTGACCGAAATCTTATTGGACGGACCCGATT
Source organism: Acidobacteriota bacterium (assembly GCA_043740245.1). Lineage (GTDB taxonomy): Bacteria > Acidobacteriota > Blastocatellia > RBC074 > RBC074 > JACPYM01. The sequence goes on from JAYUCP010000264.1 coordinate 2,308, forward strand.
GCATCGTCGGCCGCTTGTATTGATACACAACGTAGTAGTTGTACTTGGTGTTCGGCTTCGCGGTCGCGTCAACATAAGTAACAGCCGTGGACTTCACGCAATCCAGAAACTCGAAGTACTCCGGCGTCAGCGGCTTGGCGCGATAGATGCGCACATCGGTGTAATCACGATTCTGATTGCTCATGAACCAGGTCAGGCGAACCTGGGTGGTAGTCAGCGGTTCGCCTTCCAGGTAAATGTTTTCCGGATACCAGCGCTTGCCGAAGCCCATTTGGGCATTGGCCTGGCTGGGGGCAAAGATCATCAAATTGCCCAATAACAGCACGGTCAGCGCTGCGGGCATGAGCGAGCCCAAAACTCCGCGTCGAGTTTTAGTTACCGGTGAGCAGACCCCTTTCGGCCCGGGGTTGATAGTGTTTGGCACCATATCAATCTCCTCTACTTAATTTTTTAGTTATGGTAAGTTGTCTGCCGCCTGACAGCGGGCAGACTTCGACTAACTCAGGCACACACCTGCGGGCGTGCATTGAATTAGCTAAATGACAGCCTGAAATAACTCGGATGTTATTCTGGCAGTAGAATGGGGAGCAACGATTTCCAGCACTGACTCACGGTCAACTTCTCAAATAGCGGAGTTTGACTCTGGTTGAGCAATTTCATTCAGGTAGATACACCAAGGTTTACCTCAATCTCAGCTTGCCCGGAAACATTGAAAATATCCGGCCATGCCAAACGAAGCCTCTCAAAGAACTGCCTACTCTACCTAAACGCACTGGAAATGTGAGAGGGGATAACTGGTAACGGAGGGCGGTGGTGACGAGCAATAAACTCTTAAGGCACCACGCTGCTATACCTCGCGTTTTGATTCGGCTGATAACTCAAATGAATCTGGGGTTCGGCTAAATAACCTGCGGCATTATTGCTAAAGAACCGAGAGGGTGAGATTGCACTTGAGTTACGGTTGATTGGGATTCTCTTCTAGCGGGATGCACGCAATAAATAACATCTATGGTTTGAAAGTGTCAAGATTTATTTTCAGCAAGCGGCTAATTACAGTTACTGCATTTGCGCCGCGCAAGCTGGCAGGCCTTTCGCAGAGCGGGAAAACAGCCAGCCACAGTGCCAGCGCGACTAACTGACAACCGCGCTGGCACCCTCAAACAAGTTACTGACCGCCGCAATGCGGACAAGTATTCGAGCCCGGGAAGGGCGCATGCGGCGCATTAAAGTAACTGACACCCGGATGCAAAATAATCTGCGGGTCATCGGCGCGGTTGCTATCCGCCGGATAACCGCGCAGAAACCCTTGCATGCTCGAGCCGCCGTCCACGGCCCAAAACGTCAGTACCCCTTGCACGGCGTGCGCGCGAATCGTGGCTGCGGGTCTGCCGTTTTGCCGCGTGAAGGTGATGATCTCTTCGTCACGCGCGGCATCGTGCACGACAGTCCACCAGCCGGATTCCGTCGGCGTCGGTTGTTGATAGGCGCGATAACCTTGCGTCGCCCACGTGCCGTTGGCATTGATCCACCAACTGATGGTGAAACCGGTGGCGTCCCAACCGTTGTAGTCGTTGTAATGCTTTATGCCGGTGGGCGAAATGGTGTATTGCACGTGCCACAGGCCAGAGACGTAACTGCTATTCGACGGCGCATTCAAACTGGGATTACCTTGCGGCGGCTCGTCCTTCCAGCAGTAATGCGTGGGATCGTCAATGTCGCAATGCACCGACTGATACCAATCGCCGTCTTCGCCGTAGTGGTTAAAGTGATGCCCGGCGGTCAAAGCCCAACCGGGCGGCCGCGTGCGAATCAAGGGATTGCCGTCCACCATGCCGTCATCGTCTTCGCCCGGCACAGGGATCGTCTTGTCCCAGTAAGCGGCGAATTCGACGACCCAATACCATCTGTTCGTTGAGGCATTGAAGGTGCGCCCCGCGCCAGCCACCCGCCAGGCCGGATTCAAAATGATTTCGTTATCGGTGGAAGAGAGCTTCCATTGGTCCAGGGCCTGTGCCGCCGTCAAATTGCCCGACGTCACGACGGCATCGAACGTGGTATTGGGCAAGTAACCGAAGGCGTGCGCGCGCGCCTGAACATCACGGCCCAAACTGTCGAAGGTGCTCAGTGTATTCCGCCCCGCCAAATCGCGGCTCAAAAAGTCGCTGGATTTGGTCAAGGCAATCGAAGGGCGCATGGTGCCGAGAAAGCGCGTCTCACGATGCGCGGTAATCAGCCTGAGCATTTCAGCCTCTTGATCGTCCAGCGGAATCGGGCCGCCGGGCGCGCCTGTCGGCGTTGGCGTTGGCGTGGGCGTGGGCGACGGGTTCGGTGTTCCCAGCGGCGTTGGGCTTGGGCGTGGCGTTGGCGTCGCGTTCGGCGTTGGTGTCGCGTTGGGAGTCGGCGTGGCATTCGGTGTTGGCGTGGGCGTCGGATTCGGCCCGTTTGGCCCCCAGGTGGTCGCAACCGCAACATTCGAGGGTGGCGAGAGCAGAATCCCGCCGCCGGGCAGCGGTGTCTTGATGTAGTAGTAATACGTCGTGCTCTCCTTCAAACCGGAATCCACGAATTGCTGCGGATTCATCGTCAGCGTCGTCACTAACACAAAGTTATTCGGATCGCTTTGCTCAGCCCGATACAATCGCAGTGAGTTCACGCGCGTATTCGGCAACCACGTCACCCTGATTTGCGAGGGCGAAACGCCGACGGCAAACAATGTTTCATTGCCAGTCGGCGTGGGCGTCGCCACAGGCGTGGGTTGCGGAGTCGGCACTGGTGTCGGCGTTGGGCTCGGTCGCGGCGTCGGCGTCGCAACCGGTGTCGGCGTCGGGCTCGGTCGCGGCGTCGGCGTCGCCGTCGGTTGCGGTGTCGGGGTCGGCGTACTAACCGGTGTCGGTGTCGGCGTCGCCACATCGCCTAACGTACGCGCCGTTGCGGGGTTTGACGGGAGCGAAAGGAGCACACCACCTGGGGCGACAGTCCGAATGATGTAGTTATACCAAACGCCGGGAGACAAATTCTGATCAATATAGCTGACGGCTTGCGGCAGCACTGAGGTGACGAACTGATAGTTTTCGTTGCCCTGCCCGCTATCGCGATAGATGTTGATCTTGTTAATCGAGCTGGGATTATTGATGCGCCAGTTCAACCTGATCTGCGTATCCGAGCTGGCCGCAGCCTGCAAGCTGATGGATTGCGCGGCAGCCACGGCTGTGCGCCCATAAAAACTGAAATTGCCGAGTAACAAACCCAGCGTAATGCTCAGCGCAAAGGCGCGCGATAACTCTATACCCAGCCAACGTTGCATGCGGCTGAGCCGCAGTGAACTGATGACACGACCACTTACACGGTTTGATTTTTCTTGCCTACTACCAAGCCTATTTAATGGCGCCATATTTTCCTCCGAAAATTTCTCTAGCCCCGCCGCAAGTTTGTTTCAGCAGATACAACGTTGCCGCCTGGCCAGCAGCAGTGCGCCTAAGCGCACCAAGACCAGCCAGCGCTCTGCTAAACAAGCTCGCGCAGTGCTTTTCCTGTGGGGATATAAGACACACGCCGACCAAGTTAGTTTTGATCAGGAATAAGAGCTAGGAGGTTCAGGCGCTAAGCGGGATTGGGATGCGAGGCAAATTCGTGGGAGAGGCAAGTAACAACCGCGCCGTTCGTCCTAGCAAAAATAGCAAAGCGAAGCACTGCAAAAATAACAACGCTTCAACTTCAAGGAGCCAATGTCTGTAACGGATTCCAGGGGCCAAAAGGATTAGGGGCGAATCGAACGTGGGAGCAGATTCGGTAAGGATGCGCGGCTTAGATACCTTGTGCCGCTTGAAAGTGTCAAGAAAAAAAACCTACAGGCAGATTAAAACCCGGCTGAGTTGCACACGATTGCAGTAACGACAAAGCGCACGAAGAACTCAGTCCCTTGGATAAGTTCGTCGTGCGCTTCTGAATTGAGCGGCCTTGCTAATGGTTAGAAAGCTGTCGCTTGAAATCCTATTAGCGGAAATATGCGGCGTTGATTTCGATGTAATGCTGCCACTGCTCCGGGACGTCTTCATCGCGGAAGATGGCCTCGACCGGGCAGGCCGGCTGGCACGCGCCGCAGTCTATGCATTCATCAGGATGGATATAAAGCATTTCGGTGCTGTCGAATTCGGCTTCGTCTTTACGCGGGTGAATGCAATCCACCGGGCAAACGTCTACGCACGCGGTGTCTTTGGTTCCGATACACGGTTCAGTGATGACATAGGTTGCCATTCTTTTCTTGCTCCTTCGTGACTTTGATGTAAGAGATTGGGTTCAAAACGGGCAGCCAAAAGCAGGTCGTCATTGACTGCGCGGTTATTGTACGTTTTGAAGCTTCGATTGCAAGCGCGCGCCGTGTGTCAGTGTGTCAGTAGCCCGACCGTGAGAGAGGGCTGGCCTCGCAATCGAGCCCTCTCTCACGGTCGGGCTACTGACACAGGCAGCAAGCCAACGCCAACATTCAGCAAGATTGCGCAAGACGACCCACCCGATTGCTGACATCCTCGCCGTAGCTTTTTCAAGCATCTTCATCCGGGTTGCATTGATTCTTTATTGACCGTTCGGCGCAAGACCGAACCACTACCAAGGAGTTTCTATATGATCGAGAAAGGCGCACCAATCGCTCCCGCCACAGGCAAACTCGGCGTGCTCTGCGTCGGCCTGGGCGCGGTCACAACCACGTTTATCGCCGGCGTCGAAGCCATCAAGAAAGGCATTGCCAAACCCATCGGCAGCCTGACCCAGATGGGCACCATCCGGCTGGGCAAACGCACCGAAGGCCGTTCGCCGCTGATCAAAGACTTCGTCCCGCTCGCCGCTTTGAACGACATCGTCTTCGGCGCGTGGGACATTTTCGAGGAGAACTGTTACGACGCGGCCCTGCACGCGGGCGTGCTGGAAAAAGAGTTGCTCGTCCAGCTCAAGCCGCAACTCGCCAAGGTCAAACCCATGCCCGCCGTCTTCGATCAGGAGTACGTCAAACGCCTGAGCGGCACGAACGTCAAGCCGGGCAAGAACAAACTCGAACTCGCCAAACAACTGATGGCCGACATCGCTGAGTTCAAACGCAAAAACAAATGCGCTCGGCTGGTGATGGTCTGGTGCGCCTCAACCGAGGTCTACATCAAAGAACACGCCGTGCACAAAACGCTCGCGTCGTTTGAGAAAGCCATGCGCGAAAATCACAAGGCCATCGCGCCTTCGATGATTTACGCCTACGCCGCGCTCAAATCAGGCGTGCCCTTCGCCAACGGCGCGCCGAACTTGACGGTGGACATCCCTGCCCTGCGCCAACTGGCCGAACAGCAAAACGTGCCGGTTTGCGGCAAGGACTTCAAGACCGGCCAGACGCTGATGAAGACGATGATCGCGCCGGGGTTAAAAGCGCGCCTGCTCGGCCTGCACGGCTGGTATTCGACCAACATCCTGGGCAACCGCGACGGCGAAGTGCTCGACGATCCCGGCTCGTTCAAGACCAAAGAGGAATCCAAACTCTCGGTGCTCGAATACATCCTGCAACCGCAGGTCTACCCCGATCTTTACAGCGACTTCACGCATCTGGTGCGGATCAATTACTACCCGCCGCGCGGCGACAACAAAGAAGGCTGGGACAACATAGACATTTTCGGCTGGCTGGGTTACCCGATGCAGATCAAGGTGAACTTCCTCTGCCGCGACTCGATCCTGGCCGCGCCGATTGTGCTCGATCTGGCGCTGTTCATGGATTTGGCCCAACGCACCGGCATGCGCGGCATTCAGGAGTGGCTCTCGTTCTACTTCAAATCGCCGATGTGCGCGCCGCAGCTTTACCCCGAACACGATCTGTTCATTCAGTTGATGAAGCTGAAGAACACACTGCGCCACTTGCGCGGCGAAGAGCTGATCACACATTTGGGGCTGGAGTACTACGACTAAAGCGAGGCCTTGTTGCCGGCCTGCTGCGCGCGACGGCCAGCAAAACAAAAGGAGCAGCGGGGCAAGCCACGCGCGGTGGTTTGCCCCGTTTGCCCCGTTTGCCCCGTTTGCTCCTGCTGTCTTGCTGGCCTTAACCGAGGCTTACTTCCGCGCGAGGGGCGTGTCGCCGGCCTGCCCCTGCGCCTGCGCCATCACGCTGTTGTCGGTGCTATAACGGATGTACCAGGTCTGATCTGCCGCCCGCCAAACTGTTACATCCACCTTGCCATCGCCGTCATAATCGCCCGGCACGGCTTGATCGAAGTACGGCGCATAATTCGCGCCCCACTCCAGCGCGCGGGCACTGTTGCTCGCGCTTTGCCAGATGTACCACGTGCCTTTGCGCCAGACGGCGATGTCCGTTTTGCCGTCGCCGTCATAGTCCGCCGCCACCGGCACATCCGTCCCCAAGCCCCAGGCCTTGCTGATGTATTGCCCGTCCGAACTGCGTTTGATCAGCCACGTCCCCGTTGCGCGCCGGAACACGGCCACATCGGTCTTGCCATCGCCGTCGTAATCGCCCGCCACCGGCACGTCGTTGTAGGGCGCATAGCTCGCGCCCCAGGCAATGGTTTCGATCATCCCGTCACTGCTGCGCACGATGTACCAATTGCCTTCGCTGCCGCGCCAGACCGCGATGTCAGTCTTGCCATCGCCATCGTAATCGCCAGGCACGGGCACGTCCGTGCGCAAGCCCCATTGCTTGACCAGGTAGCCGCCATCGCTGCTGCGCTTCACATAAAACGTCGCGTCGCTCGGACGGAAGACGGCCAGGTCGGTCTTGCCGTCGCCGTCGTAATCGCCGAGCAACGTCACGTCGCCCGCCGCGCCCCAGTTTTGCGTAGTCGTTTGCTGATTGCCGCTGCGCACAATGCGCCACGCGCCATCCGTGCCCGACCACAACGCCAGATCGCTCTTGCCGTCGCCGTCGTAATCGGCCATTTGCGCCAACGCCGTTGCCGCTGCCGTTGCCGCGCTGCCGATCACGAGTACGTAAGCCTTCGTGCTTTGGCAACTGCCGGCCAGCGCCTTGACCGTGAAGTTGAACGTGCCGGTTTGCGTCGTGACCCCGCTGATGACGCCCGCGCTGCTCAGCGTGAAGCCCGGCGGCAACTGGCCCAGCAACAGGCTGAACGTCGCGTTGACAATGGGGCTGACCGTCAGCGGCTGATTGTAGGGCGCGTTCAGCGTGCCGTTCGGCAGCGTCGCCGGACTGAAGGTCAGCGTCGCGCAGGCGATGCTGACGACGTAGAGCCGCGTCCCGAAGCAGCCGCCCACGCCAGCGGCTTTGAGCGTAAACACGAACGAGCCACTTGCGGCCGGTGTCCCGCTGAGCGCGCCCGTGCCGGCGTCGAGCGTCAAGCCGGTTGGCAAGGCCCCGCTCAGCACGCTGTAGGTATACGGCGCAGAGCCGCCCGTCGCGCTGACGGTTTGGTTGTAAGCCGCGCCCAGCGTCCCGCCCGGCAGCGTCACCGGATTGACAGTGATCGGCGCGCAGGTGGCCGTGATCAGCAGGTTGTAGGCTTGCGCGCCCGTGCATCCTCCAAAGCCTGTGGCGGCGCCGGTGGCGGTGATGACGAAGGTGTAATTGCCGCCCGCCGTCGGGATGCCGGTGATGGTGCCCGTCGCGCTATTCAAGCTCAAGCCCGGCGGCAGAATGTTGGTCGTCAGGGCAAAGCTGTAAGCGCCCGCCGGACTGGCCGTGATCGTTTGGTTGTACGCCGTGTTCGTCACGCCATTGGGCAAGCTCGCCGTGCCATTGGACGCCGCCGTGCCAGGTGTCAGCGCGATCGCGCCGCAATTGATCGCCAGCGTGTATGGCTGTTCGCCGAAACAGCCGTTGCCATTGGCCCCGCGCACCGTGAAGCTGAAGCTGCCCAACTGGCTCGGCGTGCCCGTCAGCGCGCCCGCGTTCGAGAGGCTCAAGCCTTGCGGCAGCACCCCGCTGCTCACGCTGAACGTGTAAGCGCCGCCGCCGCCCCCACTCGCTGAAGCCGTCAACGTTTGGCTATACGCCGCGCCCTGCACGCCGCCCGGCAGGCTCGCCGGATTCAGCGTGAGCGTCGGGCAATTGACCACGAAGCTATACGCCGCGCTGCTCTGGCAGCCGTTCGCCGCCCCTCCTGTGCTGGATGCCGTGACCGTGAAGTTGAATGACCCAATCGCCGCCGGCGTGCCCGTCAATTGGCCGTTCGCCGCCAGCGTCAACCCTGCCGGCAACAAACCGTTGCTGAGGCTGAAGCTATACGGCGCCGCGCCGCCACTGGCCGTCAGCGTTTGCGCATACGCCGCGCCGCCCGTCGCTGCGGGCAGCGCTGCTGGCGTGAGCGTGAGCACCGGGCAAACAATCGGATTGACGGTGATCGAATAGAAGCGCGACCCCGCGCAGCCGCGCGCATCGGTGGCCGTGATCGTGAACGAGAACGGCCCCGGCGCGGCGGTCACTGTGCCGGTAATCAATCCGTTCGACGCGAGCGTCAAACCCGCCGGCAACGCGCCGCTCGTCAAGGCAAAGGTATGCGGCGCAATGCCGCCGGTGGCACTCACGCTTAGACTGGTGACGACCTGGCCGACGGTCTTGTTCGGCAGCGTCGGCGGATTCACCGTAATCGTCGGGCAAGTGATGGTCACCGCGTACTGGCGCTCCGTGGCGCATTCATAAAAATCGAGGACGCGCACCCCGAACAAAAACGTGCCCAGCGTCGCCGGCGTCCCGCTCAGCAAGCCCGCGCTCGTCAGCGTCAAGCCCGGCGGCAACGTGCCATCCGTCTGGGAAAACACGAAGGGCGCACTGCCGCCCGCTACCGTGAAGTTCGCGCTGTAGGCAAAGCCGGGATTGCCCACCGGCAACACGGCTGGCCCGAGGGTCAGCGTCGGGCAAACAATATCGAAGCTGTAACTTTGCGTGCCCGTGCAACCATTGGCATCGGTCGCCGTGACGCTGAAGTTGTAAGACGAATACTGGTTCGTCGTGCCGGACAGCACGCCGCTGGCCGCGAGCGTGATCCCCGGCGGCAACACGCCGCTCGCCGCAAAGGTATAAGGGGCCGCGCCGCCGCTGGCCGTGAGGGTTTGGCTGTAGGGCTGCCCGATAAAAGGATTCGGCAACGTCGCGGGCGCGAGCGCAATGGTTGGACAAGGCGCGCCATTGGGGCCGTTGGGCCAGAAGCCGCTTTCGTAGGTGAACGCGCCGCCCGTGGAAACACCGGTCAGCGTTTGGCCGCTGGTGCTTTGCAGTTGAAAGCTGCCGCCGTTGCTGTCGCCGCCGCCACCGGCCACGACGGTCTGCGGCAACCCGAAGTTGCCGCCCGTTTGCAGCGGCGCGCTGACGGGCGCGGCGGCGTTGCGGTGGCGCGCCACAGGCGTCCGCAGTGGCGCAGTGGCGCTCATCGCAGCTTGACGAATGACGCGCTGGACGGCTTGCAAGACTTCGCCGTGCGCCAGCAGCAGGAAGGCGCTCAAGCAAAGCAGTGCGCCCACGGTGAGTTTGAGACGAGTCGAAAATTGGTTCAGGCTTTTCATGGTTATCCCCTTGCTACGAATTTGTTGATCCGAACAATCAGCGTCAAACCGCTGCTCGCCGGTCATGGCGCAAAGCGGCGCAAAACCGGCTCACGCCAGCGCCTGGTTTTTCAAAAATTTCTGGTGGACGGCGCGCGCCTGTTGCCGGGCAAAGCCGGAGCCGCTAAATCGAAGCAGCCGGCATTGGTACACTCAGGTTCCGCTGAATGCAGCAAGCGCGAGCGTTCAGAGTTCCGCCTTGTATCTTGAATTTCAGACAAGGCGGCTGGTAAAACGTCGCGGTCTGAATCAGACGGGCAGGATGAAGTTGAGTTTCCGCCTACGGTC
>JAYUCP010000265.1:0-12129 GCA_043740245.1 Acidobacteriota bacterium
CGTGACCGAACGCACCCGTGAAATCGGCGTCCGCAAAGCATTGGGCGCCACCCGCCGCGACATCGTGCGCCAGTTCCTGTTTGAAGCGATGACGCTGACCTTTCTGGGCGGCTTGCTGGGCGTGTTGTTGGCGATTGGCGTGAGTTACATTTTGATGTGGGCGGTGCCCGCGATTCCGGCGACGATTCCGTTGTGGGCGGTGGGGACGGGCGTGTCGGTTTCGATTTTGGTGGGCTTGATCTTTGGGGTGTGGCCGGCGCGGAAGGCGTCGCGGTTGGATCCGATTGAGTGTTTGCGGTACGAGTAAGGGCTTCTAAATTTCATCGGCAAGAAAAGGCGCAAGGGTTCAGCTTGCGCCTTTTCTGGTTTGATCCGTTACTTGATACTGACCCTGACGGTGTTGGCTGCCTTGCCATCCACCAGCAACACCAAATCCACTTCGCCACGCCCAGCCAACGCGCGCGGCAAAGGTCCGATGTTGATTTGATCGAGTCCAACCAAATCGCCTTGCGCCCCGGCAAACGAGACGGGCACGCTCACGCCACCGATTTGACAAGTTACTGCCGTCAAATCGCTACGCCCGCGAATGCCGCTGCCGAAGAGCAGCAGAATGACCTGATCGTCGGCCAACCCCAGTTCGAGCGGCGCGGCGATGAACTGTCCCGCCGCCGCGTCGTATCGTGCGACTGGCTCGAAGGTTTGCGTGCCGCCGCTTACGCGCAACGCTGCCGCCGCCGGAACACCTAATCCATTAGCGTTGGCGGTAAAGAGGCCCGGTGCGGCCGCCACGACGTTCAACAAGCCAAGTGACCAAGCGCCCTTGCCGTTCGATATGTTCACCGTTGAGACACCTTTCGTGCCTGCCGGCACTTGGTAGTTGACCTGCGTTGGCGAAACGAAAAAGAGCGGCGCCAGTCGTTCGGTTCCCGTACTGTCCTTGACGACCACGCGCGTGCCCGCCAACTCGGTCGGAAGCGGTACGGTAGCGGCAGCTAACGTTTCAGTTGCCAGGTTCTTCCCGAAAGCAGCAACGATTTGCTCGCTCGCCACGTCGCTAAGGCGATAGCTGGCGGCTGGAACAGTTGCCAGCCAATCCACTTGCTGCCCAACCGATTCGATTGAGTAACTGGCCTCAAGCACGCTGGCATCAACAGCGGCCACTTCACGCGCCACCGGCGTATCGGCAAAACCAACTGCCAAAGCTTGGGCCTGCCCGCCAGCATTTAGCACTGGCGCGAAGGTTACTCTGAACAATTGCCGCTCACCTGCCGAGAACGTTCGTCCAGCGGGTAAGGCCAACGCCAAACCGAGATGCCCTTCTACAGTTTGCTTGGTATTTAGGATAAGCGTTGCTTCGGCAGCGTCGTTGTCCAAGGCCGCCGACACATAACGCCATTCCGCAGGATTGAACATGAGGCTCAGCCCCAAGCCATTTGCTCCACCAGAAGTATCAAGCATTAGCGTGAGCGTGTCTTGTGATGAGTTAAGTTGGGCACGCACAACCGATGCGGCAGTGCTACGGCCCGCGAACTCCCGTCGTTGTTCATCGCCCGTGAATTGAGCCAGCGCGGTGACAAGCGCAGCCGGGCCACCCACCGCAGTCACCGGGTCCAAACCCGCTGCGTAGCGCCCAGCTTGCACACAATCGGAGATGGTCAATACGCCATTTCCTAGCGTATTTCGCGGAGCGCAATCGGCTCGTTGAAATTCGCTGCCCAATGCCGCCGTGTCCAGGCCAGCCGCGAAGCGACAAACCTGCACTTGATCGGTAACCGTCAAAGTACCGTTATTGCCATTCGGACGCGGCGCGACATCAGCTTCGAAGCCAGTGTTGAACGTCACCGTGCCATTGCTGTAAGTCGCGGGCAAAGTGTTGGCACTGCTATCGGCGACTTCTCGCGTAACCGGCTGATCGCCAAAATTGAGGGGCGTGCTGCTGGCATTTGCCGAAGCAGCAATCGTGAAGATCACGATTGCCAATTGGCGCGTGCCCGCCGCGAGGGATTGTCCCGCAGGTAACGCGATGGTGATCCCAATTTTGCCTTGCGCAACCTGATTGAGATTGTAGATAGGTGTTGTGCCAACTATGCCGCTGCCCGCACTAACCTGCGGATTGCCTAGCACGGCCGGATCGAAATTGAGGCTGAATCCGATGGCGTTCTCAGTGCCTTGCGCAATGATTTCAATCGGCACGCTGACCGTCCCGCCTGACGCGCCGCTGGCCGCTGCGACGCGAATGACGCGTGCCGTTGTCTGCTGATTAACCGTGAGCGCAAAGCTGGCTGTCGTTGTCGCTTCGCAATTGTCGGTTGCTTTGAGAGTAACGTTGTAGTTGCCAACCGGCCCGGCATTGTTGATCGTCACGACACCTGTTGTGGGGTTGACGGCAACCGTGCCGGTAAAGCTGGAGGGAGTAACGGTGGCAGTCAAACTCGACACCGAGCCGTTGTCTTCGGGCGCGGCGCTCGGAGTCACGACAACCTCACTGCTGCTGCCAACCGTTGTTGCGTTGTATGTGCCAAGCTTCGGCGGCGTATTCGGCGTGACATTGACAGTCAACGTGGCAGTCGCAGTCTGCCCGTTGCTGTCGGTTACTTTCAGGCCGATGTTATTTGCCGCCGCAGCCGTGCAAGTGGCAGTCACTTTGGCCGTGATTGTCCCGTTGTTATTCGCCAACGAATCAACTGTGATGCCTGACGGAGCCGACGTAACCGTCACGGCCAAACTGCCCTGTGCATCTTGCGCTGCGCTGACGGTTGCAATCGTTTGCGCCGCAGGGGAACTACCCTGCTGAAGCGTGAGCGTGCGCCCGTTGATCGTCGGTGGCGTTTGAACAGCCTGAGTTTGATAAACAGCGCGCACCGTGCGGCTGGCATCCAGCGTGACGTTCAACGCCGAAGTATTGGACAGCACTGCGCCGGTCTGGTCGGCCCAGTGTTGGAATCTCAGACTACCGTAGTCTGGCTCAGCAGTTAGTTTCACGGCTGCCCCTTGGCGGTAAGCCCGGCGGAATGTACCGCGCCCGTCCGCGCGTCCGGCCAAGTCGGTCTGATTCACCACGACATAAGGCGTTGTCTCGTTAGGCGTCTGCACATTCAGCCAGACTTGCGTCGAAGCCGTGCGATAGAAATCTACAGCCACGAACAACCGCAACCGGGTGATGGCGGCGTTCATATCTGTGGGATCTTGATACTTCAACAGCCTGATCGTGGCATCCGCGCCAGGCCGCGCAAACAACGCGAGTGAACTGCTGTCCACTGGCGCGGTGATGCCCAGCAGACTTTGCAGCAAAGACAAACCAGCAATGCTCAGCGTTTCCCGATCCAGCCTGCCGGTCAAGACATCGTGCGAAGCTCCCCAAGAGAACGGGCGATTACCTGGCCCCGCGCCAAGCGTGAATCTGTAGCTGTGCCCGCTTGCGCTTTCCAACGATTGCCCATTGTGTTCGGGAACAACGCGCACTCGACCGAAACCCGATACCGGGCCCGGGCCATTCACTTGCACCTGCATCCCGTTGTCGGCCACGCCGAGATCGGCGATATGACGATTCTCTTCATTGGGCAAACCCGCGATGCGAGGCGTCAAGTCAATTGACACTGCACCTGCCTGATTCAATTGCCGCAACTCCTCTGGTAACAACTCAAAGAAGAACGGCAGCGAGCGTTCCGGCGGTTGCTTTTGCAATTCGTTCAACCCTTCGGCCACGATCTCGCGCACCGAAGCAACATAGACGGCCTTGATCGCCGCGAAATCCGCCGGGTTCAGCGTGTAGTTGTTGCCTAACATCGCAACCAAACGGCTCGTCACTTGATTGAGTTTGTAGTCGCCCGGATACGGCTTGAGCATGCGGTACTCATACGCCTTCGCCATGCTGTACTGATAGCGCAACAACCTTTCTTGCGCCTCGCGCCCCATCTCACGAACGAAGAGCAAGGTAGAGTGATCAAAGCCAGCGATGGCCGGATCGAGTTGACGGTACATCACGCCAACCGTCAGCAGATTCTCGCTGACTTGGGTCGTGCCGGAAGAAATCTTCTGCATCGTATCAGCCAACGCGCGTGTAAAGGCCTCTTTCTGTGCGTTGACTTCCGTCAACTGTTGTATCAGGTCGTTAAATTCAGGGTCTGTTGCCTTGATCTTCTCAAGCTCCCGCTGCACCTCGGCGTTGTCAATTTGCTTTGTCTTGAATTCCTGGCTGATGAGCTTGACCGCTGGCGCCAATTTCTTGCCCTCTTCAGACAACCGTTTGGCGTAATCGAAGGCTTTCTCATTGGTACGGCGGGTGAGGTCTGCTTTGAGGAAAGATTTCAGACTGTCGGAGGCACCCTTAAAACCTGACCCATTGTAAGTACTCACCACATCGCCAAGCTGCGCGATGGTGCTGAGCGGATCGTCAGGGTTGATTCTCGTCAGCAAATCCAGCCCTGTCCCAATCGCTCCCAACGCCGGTTGATACACGGGAACCAATTTAGCGATTGTGGCGATAATCCGCACGGCGCGCTTCCAGAACGGCAGCTTCTTCCGGGCCGCTACGCTATTGCGGGCACGCTGTTCCAACTCGGCTTCTTTTCGTTCCAGCGCTGCCTGCAACATCTGCAGCTTGACGCCTAGTTCGGCGGATTGGAACTGCAAGTTGGGCACGCTTTCGAGAGCGCTGTTGATGGCGTCGGCGACCTGCGTAGTGTCCTGATCCAGCTTGGAGATGGAATCGCGCAACGCCTGAACGTCTTTCTGGTTATTGGCGGCTTTGTTTTCCAGCCAGTATTGCAAGTACAAAATTAGCATGGCGGAATCTACTTCATTCGTGAAGTTCCGCATCGTGGCTTCGAGCGAAAGCAGCGGCACCCAATTGGCGGGATTGCCGAAGTAGTCGAGGTTGCTATTCAGCTTTTGCAGATAGCCTTCAAGCTCTGCTTTGGCTTGCGCGATTTGAAGGGCGGTGTTTTCATCGGGAGCCACACCATAGTTGTTAACAAAATCAAGATAATCACCGAAGACGAGCTTTGCGTAATCGAAATTGCCGCCGATGTAGGCGTCTTTGGCGTGGGCAATTACCAATCGCAAAAAATTAGGGTGAAGCCATGTAGTAGGAGTGGCTGCGGACGAGATGACAAACGACCCATTACGCCCTTGTGGCTGTGCAGCAGAAACGGAAGGAGCATCTTTACCAGCGATTGAAGTATGTACTTCCGTCACCTGAAAATTAAAATAGTCGTCATTGCAACGCCTGCCATCAATTGTCTGTAACCAAGCAGAATAGGTCGGCTCCTGTGGCGGCCCACCGCGTTGGGCTGTCCCAGCTTGCCCGCTCACCCCTCCAACCATTTGCGCATACGTCGAAACAATCTGTAGTGAGGAAGAGATGTTTCCCCCCGCACCACCGGTACCGGGTGTGCCTGGTGGAACGGCGTCTTCTCCATTCTGGGGCCACACCTTTTGCCCAGCTTGGTATTGACCACAAGGAGTACATCCAACAAACAACACGGTCGGGTATGGCGGGCGCAAAGGGTTTCCATCTTGTCTGAGAACCCAGCCCCAGCCCTGATGATGGAAATTCCAAGTTAGAGCATTCCCCATGCGGTTGTCGTTGACCGTTCGAATTGTCCAGGAAGGTGTCAAGGCCGGTTTGGGGCTACCTGCCCGTCCTTGACCTGGGTTCTGCCCTTTACCACCTGACGCGATTAGCCTCACTGGAACGCCTGGGTTAGAAAAAAAGCTCTGAATTCGCAGCACAATGTCGCCGCCTTTTTGCCCTTGTAATCCAGCGGAGAACTGTGATGCGCCAGTTGAGTAATCCTTCGGTGTCGTATCCAATGACGCTTTCCCCGCGGTGTCTTCAAACCGCAATTCCCGCGCGTAGATCGTGACGTTTGTGCCCGGCAACATCAGTGGACTCCGAATCACGACCGTCTCCGCAGTGATCGTCACGCTCTTCAAATCACGCGCGCCGTTGAACCGCTCGTATAACGGATTTCCGGTCGCAAAGACAATACGCTTGCCCGAAATCTGCACGTCGCGCAGCGGTTGCTCTACGCCGTTGTGCATCTCTTTCGTCTTGCCCAACGACTGCGTCACCAATTGGTAATCCACGCTTTCAGGATCGGGCGTGGGTCGCGTCGCCGCCAGCAAATCGCTTTCTGGCGGCAGATCGGCAAGCGGCGTGATGACCACCGTTTGTGTAACAGCGGGAACGCCGTTGACGCTGCCCGCAAACTTGACGCTAAACTCAAATTTATCCGCCGCCGCAGGCTTGTAACTGAACAACCCCGAAGCTGCGTTCAGCGACAACGCGCCCAGCGGCACTACCGGATAGTCGGGATCAAGCGTGAACGCGAACGTGGCCGCCGCTGACTCATCGGCTTTGACCTGGAATTGCAACGTCGCGCCGTGCCGCACGACTTGCGGCGGAATGTTACTGATCGAATAGACCTTCGTGCCTGCCGGAACCTGCACGACGCGGGCAGCCTCGGTCTTGCGTGAAGAGACCTGCAACGCCAGCACAACGATGCTGACGACCAATGCGAACCATTTCAGTGGGTGTTTCATAACCAATTCTCCTATGGGGACAATTCGACCAAAGACACACTACTGGCAGGGCAGCGCGAACTCGCAGTTACACGAAGCCGACTGTCAGCACAGTAACTTGATGGGGCGTGCTATGGCACCAAGACTACTGAGACAGAGAACTCAGACAGTACTATTTCGGCAAGCTGCCCAAATCGAGATGGCGCCTCAACTGGGCAGTGATTAGTCAGTCGCGAGCCAATTACGATGCTGGCTGCGTTATTTCAGGGCATTGATAAGGAAATGGACGGAATCGAGTTACGAGAAAGAAAGGATCATTCTTTCGTGATATAAATTCGACACCAAAAGTCCTTGCTCTGCTCTCTATTGATTAGCGAACTCAGGATGGTTTTGGTGGATAGCTTTGTTCTGAAAGTGTAACCGCCTGTGCCCAATCTATTGGCGTCAAGACGGAGCAGTATCAACCCATCTTCGTCTGTTGAAGTGCGAACAATTGAGATCTCATCACCGGAGTCAGATACAAAGCTAGCCGGGCCTGTAAATTTCTCGGTTTTGCCTAGTCTAAGTTTCAAAAACGCCTGTTTCGATTTACGGTAGAGGACGAACTGATAGGCCACTGGACGGCTTGTCTTTATTTCTACAGGGAAAACGTACACCGGCTCGGCAACTTCCGGCGTTGGCGTTAGAACAGTTGATATGCCGGAGTCGCTTGATTGTGACTTCGTGTTCTTTCCCTGACTCAATTGCGTCGGAGCATGCAAAGAAAAGAAAGACGAACTCGCTCTCTTCTCAAGTGTTGCCACTCTTTGATTGAGTTGCTCAATGATGTTTTTGAGCTTTCCGATCTCCTTTTCCGCAGCAATCGCACGTTGTTCATTCTCATTGGCCCAGTTTCCAGCTTCGACTGCCTGCCTCCCCGCCTGATTGGCGATCACACTAACCACCAAAATAGCAACGGATAAGGTCGCCACCAAAGCATAAGGACGAACACGCCTCCACGCTATCCATTGAAACGAGAAGAGGGATTGCAACGAGTTCAATGACAACCGCGCGCCTGCACCAGCCAGCAGCGGATTACGCCAACCCCACGACCCGGCCAACAATGCATGCCACCAACTAGCCGGAGTTTGTGCTTCACGATGGGCCAGCACGGCAGCGCGGTATTCACTGAAGCATTCCGAACAGCGGAACAGATGCGCGTGCAATTCGTCATCTGGCAACTGTGCCGAGCGCACGAGGGTTTGCAGCATGCCGGGCGCGGGGCAACCGTGGCGCTGCGGGTTGATAAAGCGCGTCGCGAAATAATGTTGTGCGATAGCACTCAACTCTGTTGCATCATCAGGTTGGTGCCTGTTGGTTTGTCGATTCCAGTTCATCGTTTTGCCTTACAACTCGTAGAGGGTGCAGCGAGCCAAAACGCACCCCACGCTGAAAAAAAACTTTGTAAAAAAAGAAGTAGCAGACAAGGAATCATCAACCGAAGTGTTGGCGGAGCTTCCTGATCTGTTTTGCGAATTGACTGCGCAGATGGTTGGCCCGTGTGCCTCGCTGGCTGGCAATTTCTTCGAAGGTATGACCAAGGGCGCGCAACTCAAAAACGCGACGTGTTTCCGGCTCCATCGCCTGCAACACCTGCTGCAAAAGGATGGCGTCATCCAAGCTTTGATCTGGCACGGACTGGCGCGGGCCAATCACCTCGTCCAGGCGATCTTCCCGTGAGCGTTTTTCAAGTTCTTCCAGCACGAGCCATTTGTAACTTTTCCAGAGATAAGCTTCAAGACTTTCGATTCCGGCTTGTTTTTGCGAAACGCTGGCAGCAGCTTTTAAGAGCAACTGTTGGCCCGTGGCTTTGTCGCCGATTTTATCGTGGGCGAAACGTTGGGCACGCGGCCACAAGGCGCCGGCGGCGTCATAGACGGGTTTCTCAATGGGACCGAATTCGTCGGTGTAGCTTTCGTCTAATTTGGGCCAATCGCTTGTGTCAGAGTTCATTGCCGCTTATTTGAGGTGCTGTTGTAATACCGTTTGAGCGAGTCGAGGCGAACTGAGTTTAAGCGCGGGGGTTCGGCTCGTCAATGTATTGACAAGCCCGGTAGAGAAAGAAAAAGGCTCGCATGCAAATCATACCGATTTGCATGCGAGCCTTTTTTTACTTCATCAATGTACCGTGCTACGACAACGCGATGTCGAACTGTTCCTGATGCACCGCCGGGTCGCTCTTGATCGAAACGACACCGCCCAGATACACCTCGATCTCGCGCAGCACATCGAGTTCGCTGGTGCGCAAGGCTTTGGCCACATCGGGGTGGACACGGAGGATGACTTCGTTGGCGTCGTCCACGTCTTTGCTGATGCTGCGCGCTTCGGCCAGGATTTCGTAGGCCACGGTTTGCGGGCTCTTGACCATGCCGCCACCGCCGCAGTACGTGCAGGGCGTGCACAACGTGCGTTCGAGCGATTGCTTGACGCGTTTGCGCGTGATGGCGACGAGGCCGAAATCATTGAACTGGAGCACCTTTGAGGGCGCTTTGTCGTTGCGCATCTCGAATTCGAGGGCTTGCAAGACTTTGGCGCGGTTGCGGCGCTCTTCCATGTCAATGAAATCGAGCACGATGATGCCGCCCAGGTCGCGCAGGCGAATCTGGCGCACGATCTCTTTGGCGGCTTCGAGGTTGGTTTTGACGATGGTGTCTTCGAGGCGGTTCGACTTGCCGACGAATTTGCCGGTGTTGACGTCAATCGCCACGAGCGCCTCGGTCTGGTTGATGACGATGTAACCGCCGGAGCGCAGCCAGACGCGGGGTTTGACGGCTTTGTCAATCTCGGCCTGCACGCCGTAATGATCGAGGATCGGCGTGTCTTTGGTGTAGAGCTTGACGCGGTTGACCATCTTCGGCGCGAAGCGGTTGACGAAATCCACCATGCGTTCGTACTCCTCTTCGTTGTCCACGCGGATCGCCGAAAAATCGCTGGAGAGTTGATCGCGCAGGATGCGCTGCACCAAATCCAAATCGCGGTGGATGATGGCGGGCGCTTTGACGCGGTCGGCGCGGCGGCGCATGTCGTTCCAGGTGCGCACGAGGTATTGCATGTCTTCGCGCAATTCTTCGTTGGTGCAACCGTGCGCGGCGGTGCGGACGATGAAGCCGCCCGTGGCGCCGGTTTCGGCGCGCAGCGTGTGCAGCGTGCGTTTCAAACGCATGCGTTCTTCGTCGGTGCCGATCTTGCGCGAGACGCCGATGTGTTCGACGGTCGGCATGTAAACGATGTAGCGGCCCGGCAAGGCGACGTGCGAAGTGATGCGCGCGCCTTTTTGCCCAATGGGTTCCTTGGCGATTTGGACGATGATTTCCTGGCCCTCGCGCAAGAGGTCGGTGATGACCGGGCGTTGGAAGCGATCATCGCGGCTGTCGCGGCCACCGCCGCGTGAACCGCCGTGATTGCCTCCCCCACTGCTGCCGCTGTTGCTGGTGCTGCGTGTATAAGCAGGCGGGGCTGCGACTGGCGCAGGCGCCGCAACGGCAACGGCCACTGGCGCGGCTTCGACGTGATCGTCCTCGTGAAACTCTTCGGTGTCGGCGGTCGCTTCGGTGACGGCGCGGCGCGCGGGGAAGGTGCGGCGGCGGCCCCGGCCACCACGGCGTGTGGCCGCCATTTCGCCACGGCGCGCGCGTTGGCGCACTTTGGCGGTGGCTTCCGGCATTGGCTCTTCGGTGGAATTCAGCGAGAGCACTTCGACATCGCCCAGCAATTCGACCATACCGATTGCAGGCAAAGACGCGGGCAATTCATCGGTCACGGCTGAGAGCACATCATCAGAAGGCGCTTCGAGCGGCAACTCGCGCGTTTTACGTTCGGTTTCAAACCAAGCGCGTTCGCGGGCTGCGACTGGCGCGGCTGCGGCTTCTTCGTCATCGCTGATGCGCTCAAACCCGGCGGGCAAATCCAGCGCAGCGGACCATGAGCCAACGGTGACTTCCGGCGTGGGTTCGACTTCCAACACCGTGGTGCGGAATTCTTCGGCGCGCGCCTGACCGGCGATGCGTTCCTGCATCATCGCATCTTTGAGCAGCTCACCGGCATCGGTCTCGTCATCCCGCTCGTCATCAATGATGCGTTCAAACGGATTGTGATGGACGATCACGACGGGCTGGTACTGCGGCGCGGCGGCTTCGTCCGCCACTTCTTCTTCAGCAGCGTCGGCCACTGTCACTGACTCCAGTTCGAAGGTCTCCATCGTCTCTGCGCTTTCGGCTCCAGCGGCGTCGGCGCTCGCGCTACCACGGCGCGGGCGGCGTCGGCGGCGGCGGCCCTGGCCCTTTTCGCCCTGGCCTTCTTCGCCTGGCGCGTCATCGGGCGCGCCTGTTTCTTCCGGCGCTTCGGCGAATACTGCGGGCGTTTCTGCGGCAGGCTGCGCAGGCGCTTCCGGCGCTTCTTCCCGCTCGGTGAAGCGCAAGCGATTGCGGCGGCGTTGGCGGCCATCGCGTGGGCGGGCTTCGGCGGCGGGTTCCTCTTCGTCGTCGTTGAAGCCGGCGGCGACGATGGCGCCCAGGCCCGCGCCCGTCAGCATTTCATCGCCGGGAGCGGGTTCGAGTTCCGGCTCTTCGGCGAGGTCTGCGATGTGTTGCATGGCGGCGGCGGTGAGTTCGGCATCGCGGTCATCCACGGCAATGCGGTCAACTTCGTAAGCCGCCTCGCGCGACTCACGGGGCTGGCGCTGCTGGCGTTCGCGGTAAGACGCGGTGGTAATCGGCGGGCGCGTATTTTGTGCCGGTTGCGCCAATTGCAGTGGTTGCGCAGGCTGTTGCGCCTGGCGCGCGGCGACTTCGTCTTCGTCGAGTTCTTCTTCGTCGAAGAAGTCTGAAACGTAAAGGAAGGTGTCGCGTTCGAGGCCGATGTCCACGAAGGCGGATTGCATGCCGGGCAGGACTTTCATCACCCGGCCTTTGTATATGTTGCCGACGATGCCCTGGTTTTCATCGCCGCGTTCGACGTAAAACTCGGTGACGACATCGTCTTCGATAATGGCGATCTTCTTTTCGCGTCCGTTGACGCTGACGATCAATTCTTTCGACATTCGATTCTCCTCTGCGGATGCAGTTTCAGCGCCGGGTTGGGGCAGCAAAATGTTTGTTGCGGCCCGGGCCAAAACCGGAGTCAAGCTTGGATTGGCTGGCTGGCAGATAGTCGGAGGGCTGTCAGGGGTTGAAACGTGCGCGCCGTTAAAACGGCACTTTGGTGAAACCAGTGCGGAGAATCCGGAGCGGCGCGGGCGGCAAAGCGGGATACAGGGCGCGGCACGACAGTGTGTTAAGGGCCGTGCGCGCAATTTCTTCGTCGCCTCGGGCGACGGCGCTCTACCAACGCAGCCTCTCCCGGCTGATCTTTACCGGGCGCTTTTCAAACCTGAACAAGACCTCTGACGCTGGCCGTTTTGCATCTGGCAAAACGGCGTACCAGCGTGATTAAAGCGGTTTCGTTATGCATATTCAGGTGGCAAGCCGTAGGGCAGGTTCAGAACCCATGTGCGCCAGGTTAAGCCTAAGTCCTTTGAAATCAGTGCTATGTTATTGGCCCGCCAAGCGTTGCATCTGCTTGCCAGGT
>JAYUCP010000266.1:0-30910 GCA_043740245.1 Acidobacteriota bacterium
CAGGCCGTGCGATTCATCAACGAATTCGCCGTCGGCGTGATAGAGCCTGGCTTCTTTGCGCAACAGGTAAAGCACCATCGTCGGAACCAGCGTGCGCGATAACAGGTAAGACGCCATCATCGCAAAGACCACAGCCATCGCCAGCGGTGTGAACATGGATTTGGCCGCGCCGCTCAAAAACACTACGGGCACAAAGACAATGCAAATCGCCAGCGTAGAAACAAACGCAGGCACGGCGATTTGTTGCGCGCCATCCAGAATCGCCTGCCGCAACGCCGTGCCCTGGCCCAGATTGCGATGGATGTTTTCGATCTCGACCGTCGCGTCGTCAACGAGAATGCCTACAGCCAGCGCCAATCCGCCGAGCGTCATCACGTTCAAGGTTTGCCCTAACAGGTTCATCACAATGATCGAACACAGAATCGAAAGCGGAATCGAAATCGTCACGATCAACGTCGAACGCCAACTGCCCAGAAACAGCAAGATCATCGCCGCGGTCAGACACGCGGCAATCAGGGCTTCGACCAATACGCCGTTGATCGCCGAACGCACGAAGATGGATTGATCGAACAGCAGATTGACCTTCAACTCTTTGGGCAGCGTACTCATAATGCGTGGCAACGCCGCTTTAACGCGGCTGACAATATCCAACGTCGAAGCGCCTCCGCTTTTCAGCACGGTCAACAGCGCCGAACGCCTGCCGTCGCTGCGCACAATGTTGGTTTGCACCTGCGAACCGTCGCGCACGTTGGCGACTTCGCGTAAATAAATGGTCGTGCCGCCGACTTGTTTGATCGGCAAGTCATTCAAAGCCGCGACGGTTTCAGGACTGCTGTTGAGCCGCACGTTGTATTCACGATTGCCCAGCTTCGCCGTACCCGCAGGCAAGATCAGGTTTTGCGCATTCAACGCTGCGCTCACGTCACTGGCCGACAGAGCCTTGGCATAAAGCGCCTGCGCGTCAATATCCACCATGATCTGGCGCGGCTTGCCGCCATAAGGCACGGGCACCG
The DNA here is from genome assembly GCA_043740245.1 of Acidobacteriota bacterium. Taxonomy (GTDB): domain Bacteria; phylum Acidobacteriota; class Blastocatellia; order RBC074; family RBC074; genus JACPYM01. The sequence continues at coordinate 1,014 of JAYUCP010000266.1, forward strand.
AAGCGCCTTGCACCGTCGCTAATTGGGTGCGGATAAAGTTCTGGCTGTAATCATAAAGCTGCTGTTCGTTGAGCGCGTCGCTGCTGACGCTGGCTTGCAAGATGGGTACGTTTGAAACGTTGTAACGAACGATATACGGCGCGGTCGAACCTGGCGGCATGATGCGCAAAATCGAAGACGACATCGCGGTGATTTGTGCCACGGCGGCTTCGATTTTCGCCCCCGGATGAAAGAACACCTTGATGATGGCGACGCCGTTGAGCGATTGCGACTCGATGTGTTCGATGTCGTTGACGGTCGTCGTCAGGCCGCGCTCGCTGGGCGTGACGATGCGCTGCGCCATCTCTTCGGCGGAGATGCCGGTGTAGCTCCAGATCACCGACACTACCGGCAAGTCAATTTCCGGGAAGATGTCGGTGGACATCCGCGCAATCGTGACGCCGCCCAGCAGCGCAATCAGCAGCGCCGCCACGACGAAGGTATAGGGGCGCCGCAAGGCAAGTTGAACAATCCACATGGTTTTTGAATGCTGCACTATGCCGCCGACTTGGCGCAACGCTGGCACGGCGTTTGATGATGAAAAGAAATTGTCGGGCCATCGGTTTTGTTTATTGCGGATTTGGCGGTTTGGTTTTAGTGTTGCGTTAGGCGGACGAAGTTACTCGGAAAGGAACATATGAAGCGTGCGGATTTTGAGAAGCTGAAGCTGGCGCTCGAACAGGCGTTGGCTATCGAACGCGGCGAGTTGTTGCCAGCGCGTGTTACGATTCGTGAAGTCCCAGCGCAGCCCGTGCGCCAAGTGTGCGTGCCGCTTGAGGACTCCCAGCCCGCGCTGGTTTTTGCATCACCTCTACCGTCAGGTAAAATCGGTTCGGATGAATGAAACGCAAAGCTCCAAACTGCTCAACTTTGTCGAAGCGCCTCCCTTCACCGCGCAACTCACGGCGTTGGCTGACAAGCAGCAATTGGAGTTGCTCTATGCCATTCAGAATGATTTGCTGGCCGATCCTGAACGGGGCGACCTGGTCAAAGGGTTGGGTGGCGCGCGCAAGGCGCGCATCGCCGCGCCGGACAAACCCGCAGGCAAAAGCGGCGGCTATCGTTATCTTTACCTTTATTTGGAAGTGCGCGGACGCATTCATTTGCTTTTCCTGTTCAGTAAGCGCGGACAAGCGGATTTGACCAATGAACAACGGAAACGGGTTGCCGCGCTGGTCGAACAGATCAAACGAGGAGACTGATTATGAAAAAAGCGGACTTTGAACTCCTGCTGGAATCGCTCAACTTTGCCTTGGCCTACGAGCGCGGCGAGGCTGTGACCGGGCGCGTCACGGTGCGCGAAGTCCCAGCAAAACCAGCGCGCCAAGTGCGTGTCCCGCTCGACGCCGATATTGTCGAGGCCTTCAAGCAGCGTGCCAACGGCGTGCCTTACCAAACGCAAATCAATCAAGCATTGCGCGCGGCGCTCAAGCAAACCACAGAAGCGGCTTTGGCCGAACGCCGCGCCGAAAAAGTGAACACCAAACGCAACCGCAGCCAGCAACGCAATGCCGCTTGAGCGTTGGCTCGGGCACCTAAAGGAAGATGTATGCCAAAGACAAACAAACAAACTGCGACAAGCAAATCGAGCAAAGCAAAACGTGTGGCTGGCAAGTCGGCAACCGTTGGCACGGTTGCGCCAGCCGCCATTGCCGAGGCTCAACAGAACGGCGCGCTCCCCCGCAAACTTGATGAGAAGATCGAACAGGCTACCCTTCGCTCTTTTCAAATGGCGTATGAAAGTCACGCGCAACCGCCCGTGGCTGACGCGCCAACGCAGCCCAAACCCGCGCGCAAGAAAAAGGCGGCAACGGCCAAGCCTGTCTTTGGCCGGATGAGCGAAAGGAGCAAACGGCTGACGCTTGAGATGTTCCAAATGGTTTACGAACAATACCACCCAAGCGAGGAATAATGGCCTTCGTCGTGCTGGATACCTCAGTCATCATCACCCGCCAATTAACCGACTTGCCCGGCAACTTTTTGCTGTCGGCAGTGGTGGTTGCCGAACTCGTCGCAAGCGCCGCTGATGAGTCCAAACGGAAAGCTTATGAATTCAGACGCGGCCTGCACGAGCGGGAAGGCACTTTGCTCGTGCCCAGCGCCGAAGACTGGCTGCTCGGTGAGCCGCATCCTTTTCTGGCTGACCCAACGCCGCAAGAAAGGCGCGGGCGGAAAATTGCCGCCGCAAAAACCGGGCGCGAGCCAGCAAATGATGCTGGACGCGCTGATCGCCGTCAGCGCGCGGCGCGCGGGCGCACTGGTCGTCACCGAGGATTACGACGATTTCAAGGCCGTACAGTATTACTGCCACTTCAAACTCAAACGCGGGCGCGAATACTTTAACGAGGCCAGCGGCTGAGCGTTTTTTGCGCCACAGCCAAACGCGAGTCATTCCAGGTTTATGACAACGAAGCCGAGTTGCTGGCGGCCCCGATTTTCACTATAGTCCCGCCATCGCGCTCTACCCTGAACCATAAACCGGACAGGCCAAGTTGACGCAGGCCTGCCCCAAAAACAAAGAAGGACACCGGCCATGAAAAAATTTAGCGCCCCGCTGATTTTCAGCTTGGCTCTGCTCACGGTTTTCGCACACTCCACTTACGCCCAAAGCAACGGGCAAATCTCTGGCAAAGTCACTGACCGCACGGCGGGCGCGCTGGCCGCCGTGAAAGTCACCCTGAAAAACCTGGCGACGCAAACTGAATTGACCGCCACGACCGACAAGGATGGCAAATACAACTTTGACAACGTCGCCATCGGCCTTTACCGGCTGCGCGTCGAACAGGCGGGCTTCTCGATTGCCGCGCGCAACGTCACGCTGGCCGACGCGGGCGAGAAACTCGAAGCCAACTTCGACCTCGCGCCCGGCAGCATCACCGAACAAGTTTCGGTCACGGCGGCGCGCGGCGAACGCGATGCGCTGGAGGTGCCGGTGCGCACCGAAGCCGTCGGCAGCGAAGAATTGCAACGCCAGAACAACACCACGACGCAGGACACGTTGAGTAAAGTGCCCAACGTCACCATCGTCGGCAACGGCCCGTTTCAACAGCGTCCACGGTTGCGCGGGCTGGATTCGTCGCGCATTTTGATTTTGGTGGATGGCGAACGGCTCAACACCACGCGCGTGGCGACCGATCGCGCGGGCGTGGAAATTGGCCTGGCCGACCCTTCCAATCTGCAAAGCGTCGAAGTCATCAGCGGTTCGGGTTCGGTGCTTTATGGCACTGACGCGCTGTCGGGCACAATCAATTTCATCTCGAACCAGCCGCAACCCAGCAAAGACAAGCTGCGCGTGGGCGCGGGTCTCAACACGTTTTATTCGAGCAATGAAGACGGGCGGCGCGGCACGGCGGAATGGAGCCTGTCGGGCAAACGCTTTGCCGTGCGCTTTTCGGGGATGCTCGAACGCTACGCCAATTACCACGCCGGCGAATCGTCCGCCGAGAACACAGCGGCTTTTATCAACCGCGTGACCGTGTTCAGCACGACGCCCGCGTCGGCGCTGGCGCCGCCGCGCGGGTTTGTCACCCAGCAAATTTTTGGCGGCGTATTCCCGGACAACTTCAACGCGCCCTTTGCGCGCGCGACATCTGAGGTGCCTAACTCCAACTCGCACGGCAATGCCTTCAATGGCGTGGGCCGTTTGTTTTTCACCGACAACGATGTGCTGCGCGTGAGTTGGAACCGGCGGCGCAACGACAACATCGGTTTCGCAGACTTCCGCCCGCCGTTCTTTTCCCAGACACTGAGTTCGCCTTTCAGCAACCTGGACAAGTACGGGCTGCGTTATCAAAAGAGTGGCATTACGCCCTGGTTCACCGGACTGTCGCTGAATTTCTATCATCAGGTACAAGACCGCGCGCTGCGCAATGATATCTTGGTCTTCGCCATCAGCGGCCCGCCGCAACGCGGGGCCGAGACGATCACGCGCTTAGATATTCTGAGCGACACGCGGCAAAACGTGAAAAGCTACGGTTACGATGTGCAGGCCAATTTCCTGTTCGCCAAGCGCAACCTCCTGACGGCGGGGACGAGCTTCTTCCGCGATCACAGCCGCGACTCGCGCATGTCGCGCACGCGCGTCACTCTGGTCGGCGCGGCGCTGGTGCCACCCGCGCCGCCGCTGTTCATTCCGATTGGCGTGACGGTGGCCGACACGACCACCTTTCCGCAACGCGTGCCCAAATCGAATTTCGACAACTACGGCTTCTTTGTGCAGGACGAACTGGACGTGACCAAACGGTTGCGCATCATCGGCGGCTTGCGCGTGGATCGCTTCAATGTCGAGACGCTCGCGACACCCGGCTACAATCCGTTGTTGCCCGGCTTGGCGCAGGCGACTCCGGCCATTGACCTGTCGAAACTGCCCAGCGTCACCGGCACCTCGATTAATCGCACGACCGTCACTGGCGACATCGGCGCGGTGGTGCGCGTCACCGATGACTTCTCATTGTCGGGCCGCGTGGGCCGCAGCTACCGCCATCCGAATCTGGAAGAGTTGTTTTTCTCCGGCAACGCCACAATCGGCAGCCAAATTCCCAACATCACGGTCAAACCAGAAACCGGCATCAACGTGGATGTGAGCGCGAAGTTGCGGAAGTCGAACTATGCAGCCTCGTTCAGCTACTTCAACAACAACTACCGTAATTTCATCTCGGCCCAATTCGTTACCACGGCCCCCGCGCCGACGGGGCTGACGGCGCAAGCGACCAACTTCGCCAAGGTAAAGATTCAAGGCTTCGAGTTGGATGGCGAATACAGTCACCGACTGGGCAGCACGACGGTGACGCCATTTCTGACGCTGGCGTATTTGCACGGCGACATCAAAGAGGCGGTTTCGCCCTTGACCGGTCAGCGCCTAAATAACGTACCGGCGGATAACATATCGCCGCTCAAGGCAGTGGCGGGGTTCCGCTGGATGACCAACAGCAACCGCTGGTGGACGGAATACAACGTGCGCGCGCAAGCCCACGTCGAGCGTGTCTCGCCCTTGCTTACCGATGACCCCTTTCTGATCGTGCAGGATTTGTTGGGGCTGCGCGGCTTCGGCATTCACACCTGGCGCGGCGGTTACAATTTCAACCGCGAGCACGGGCGCGTGACGCTGACACTGGGCCTGGAAAACTTCACCAACGAGTTTTTCCGGGAGCAGTTCCAATTCGCGCCCGCGCGCGGGCGGTCGCTCACGGTGGGGCTGGTGTTGAAGTATTTCTAGGCAGCAGTGCGGTACCGCGCGCGTGAGCAGCGGCAGTCCACCGCTTGCTCACGCGCGCGGTACCGTCCGCATCGGAGCAATATGCAGTTCATCAATCCGCGCACCGATTTCGCCTTCAAGAAAATCTTCGGCTCGGCGCAGAGCAAGCCGATCCTGCTGAGCTTTCTCAACGCCGTGCTGCACGACGAGCGGCCCGTGATTGCGGACCTCGAAATCATCGACCCGTATCTGGCGCCGAAGATTCAGGGGATGAAAGCGAGTTATGTGGATGTGCGCGCACACCTGCACGACGGGCGCTCGGTGATCATCGAGATGCAGGTGCTCAACCGCGACGGCTTCGAGAAACGCATTCTTTACAACGCGGCCAAAGCCTATTCGACGCAACTCGACACCGGCGAGGATTACACGCAACTGAACGCCGTGCTGGCGCTGACGATCACTGACTTCGTGATGTTCCCGGAACACACCGAGGTGCAGTCGGCTTACGTGCTGAAAGAAAAGGAGCGGTTGACCGATTACCCGGAAGGCGACCTGGAGCTGGTCTTCGTCGAGTTGCCGAAGTTCACCAAGCCGCTGGAAGAATTGGCAGGCGTGAAAGAGCAATGGTTCTATTTCCTGCGCCACGCGCCGGATTTGAAAATGATCCCCGCCGCGCTGGAACACGTGCCCGCCTTGCGCGCGGCTTTTGCGATCGCCAACGCGGTGAACCTGACCCAGGCCGAATTGCTCATTCAGGAGCAGATGCTCGACTTCATGAATACGCCTCGCCTCGCCGTGCAGCGGGCGGCGCGGGAGGGCGAAGCCAAAGGTTTTGAGTTGGGTGCGCGCGCGAAGGCGCTGGCAATTGCCCGCCAAATGCTGGGCCGAATGACTGACCAGGAAATCGCCGCCATCACCGGCCTGCCGCTGGCGGATGTTGCCGCCTTGCGCGCGGAGGAATAAACGAGATGCAGTCGCCGCCTTGCGGCAGAGCGAATGAACATACCCATGCGTTGCTTATTCTTCTTTTTGTTTTTCAGCGTCAGCGCCTTTGCGCAAACGGCGCAACCCGTTGACCCCGCCGCCTACTTCCCAATTCGGCAGGGCGATGCCTGGACGTACGACTGGCAATTGCGCGCGGGCCAGGCAGTGCCGCAGACCTCCAAACGCACGCGCGCCTTCGAGGGCCGCGAATTCGTCAACACCGGCAACGTGGACAAGCTGGCGAGCGAGAACGGCGATTACGCGCTGTTTTCATTGGATGAGCGCGGGCTGCTGTTGCACGGCGCGGCGGAGTACGAACGCAACGTGCGCTTCATCTTCGATCCGCCGCTGGTCGTGCTGAGCCGCGAGATGATACCGGGCAACCCGCTCGTCAACACGCAACTGGCCGAAGACGGCAAGACGCCGCGTAAGTTCACGACCTTGCTGGAAGGCGCGGCGGCCATCGAAACGCCGCTGGGCAAATTCGCCGATTGCCTGAAAGTTTCGTGGACGATGGAGGATGAGACGGCGCACCAAAAAACGACTTACTATTTGGCGAAGGACATCGGCATTGTCGCCTACGCCATCGCGGTCAAGGCGAAAAGGCCCGGCGGCTTTGAGTTGAACGTGGACGCGCGGCTGCGGCTGGCGCAGTTGCAGGGCAAGACTTTTGCGCGGCTGGCTGACCTGCAGCTTTTCACTAACAGCAAGGCCGCGAGCGCCGAGAATGCCAAGGCCCGCGCGTTGTTTCGCAAGGCGCACGAGGCGGCCTACGTTTGGGATAAAAAGTTTCCCGGTTTTGAGGCTGCGTTTACTTTGAAGCGCGAGGGCGCGCCCGACGTGGCCGGCACGTTGCGCATCACCAAGCAATCCCAAGTCGAAGTACAATGCGCCGACGCGAAAGCAAAAGCCCAAGTGCATGCCGAGTTGAGCCAGTTCGTCAATTATCGCCAGAGCAAAACTTTCGATGAGCAATACGGCGCGGACAAGGCGAAGATCGGTTTGGGCGAGGCGAACGGCGAGTTGACCGAGATCATTGTCAGCGATGAAGAGTCCGCCGGTTCCAGCTTCTGGCTGCGCGAGCGCGAGATCGTGCGCATCGCGCGTTCGCACGGGCGCGTGCGCTTCGTCAATCAGGTTAAGAATTTTAAGACCGAAGACGGGCGTTTCATCGCTAACGAGGCCGAGTTGACGTATTATTCCAACGAATCCGGCGCGGTCGCCGGAGTGACCCGCTATCAGGATCGTTATGAAAAGGTCGGCGGCTATTGGTTGCCGCTGGGCCGCCGGAAGAGCGAGACCGCCAAAGAAAAAACGGAGACGCTCGAATTGAGTTTGAGTAATGTGCGCTATCTGAAGTAACAACCAACCTGATCCCGCCGGATTTTGTGTTGGAAGCTGAAAAAGGTCACGGGCTTGCGCCGCGTAGCGGCAGGCTGACTTTAGCCCGGTGTTTCAACGCCGGGTTGGCGGACGGGTGAGCTTTCCCAGTCGCGTAGCGACGGTTGAAACGTGACGCGCTGTTGGTCAGCACCTTCAACCGTCGCTACGCGACTTGCGGGCATGTCCGCAGCTTTCCCGGCGTTGAAACGCCGGGCTAAAGTCAGCCTGCCGCTACGCGGCGCAAGACGCGCACCCACAAAATCCAGTAGGATCAGCAACCGACAGGACGAACGATGACTAGAGCCGTGGCCGTGCGCATGCGCAAGTTGGCCGAGCAGGAAGAAGAAAACGATTTGGCCCAGACCACTGCCGCCGAGCGGCTGGCGATGATGTGGACACTGGCGCTCAATGCCTGGGCTCTCAAAGGAGAACCGCTTGCTGAACCCAGACTTCAAAGACATGTTGTCCGCGTTCTGCGGCCAATAAGTTGAAACTATCATGGCGAAACTACTTATTGTTATTTCGGGCCCCGCTGGCGTCGGCAAGCGTTGCGTTATGGAAGGGATAGATCTTTATTGCACGCTTGGCTTATTGAAGTGCCGCTTCAGTAAAACCGTTTTGTATAACACCCGTAAGATTAGACAGAAAGAGACCGATGGCTATGACTACCATTACTGCTACGGAGACTTTCTATCTTCAGGCTCCCAAGCAATACAAAATAACAAGCGCTTGGTTGCCAGTTATTTCACCGAGGAAAACCTCCAGCAGGAAGACGGCACTTTATTTCAGAGTGGCCGGTTGTTTATGTCACCTGTCAGGAACCGCGACTTGCAGGGAATTAACCTCGATGACATCGAAGATGGCGTCAACTTCCTGGAGATTTTTGACCCGTTCGTATCTGCGTTGCGAGGCACACTTGAGAGTGAAGGGGTAAGCGTCTTGAGATTGTTTATTTCCCCATTTACCTCCAACGAATTGAAAGCAAGATGCATTGAGAAAGGTGTTGACGGTGATTCAGTAATCAGAGGAGAAATGATCAGCAGAATTCGCCGCCGAAGAATGTTCGGCCTGTCGAACGAGGATGATGCAGAGCTTGAGAAACGAACTAAAGGGGCTGTCGGCGAGATCAGTACCGCATTTTCTAAAAGCGATCATTATCACGCTATCCTGGTCAACCCTTGCGATGAGGCTCATCCTTCGTGGGGAACAAAAAACACGCTACCTACTGGAGAGGCAAAAACGCTTATTGATACGTTGGCTGATATTATCCGGGTGAATCTCACCTAGATAACGAAGCAGACAAGGAGAAAATATTATGAACAGGCCACGAATACTCACATTGGCTACGCTGGCCTTTGCCGCCGCCGCGCTCTTCACCTTCCATTCGTTTGCCCAACAGGAGCGCGCCAGTCTGAACATGGCCGAATACTATCCGCTGAACGACGGCAACGCCTGGACGTACCAAGTCAAACAGTTCCGCGCCGACGGGCAGATCGCGTACCGGCTGCGCACGCAAAGCGTCGCGGGCGAAACCAAACTTGATGACAAGACCGTCGCCAAAAAACTAATGGATGATCGCGGCAAGTATTACCTCATCGCGGTGGATGAGCGCCGCTTGCGCATCTTTGGCGAGAATGACGGGCAAGGCGAGGTGAAATACAGCCCGGCCTTCACGCTGCTCGATGCCGCCTACACGCCGGGCAAGGCTTACGCCACGCCGCACACCGTCAGCGATGGCAACAACGTTTCGTCGGAGGCCACGTTTTACGGCGTCGAGAGCGTCAGCACGCCGGCGGGCGCGTTCAAAGATTGTCTGAAAGTCCGCTTCCAACAGGCGCGTCCGTCGGGCGCAACGATGACGATCACCAGTTATCTCGCCAAAGGCGTCGGCATCGTCAAAGAGACGTATGAGTTCTTCTCGCCCGCCGCTGAACAGACGCTGCGCAACGAGATCGAATTGCTGCACGCCGTCGTCGGCGGCAAGAAGCTCGGCGGCGAAGCGGCCCAAACCGTCAAGATCGCCGAGTACTTCCCTTACCACCAGGGCGACAGTTGGACGTATGACTGGACGTACAAATTCGCCAACGGCCAGTCGCGCACCAGCGAACGCAAACGCTGGTTCGAGGGCAGCAAATTCAGCGACGCGGGCGCCTCCTTCAAACTCGTCCAAAACACCGGCGATGAAGATTATCAATTCTACGTACTCGACAAGAATGGCCTGCGCATTGTGGAATCGGGCGAGAAAGGCCAACGCGCCCAAGGCGTGAAGTTTTTCTATCAACCTGCGCTCTTGCTGGGCCGCGACGACATGGTGCTGGGCCGCGCGTACCGCTGGAGCCAGCCCGAAACAGACAGCCAGAGCCTGATGCAATTCTCGACCACGCTGGAAGGCTTCGAGACTGTGACGACGCCGATGGGGCAATACGAAAACTGCCTGCGCTCGCGCGTTGAATGGGAGACTTCGACTGCGCGCGTCAAGAATATGTACTTCTATGCGCGCGGCGTGGGCCTGGTCGCTTACGATTACGAAGTCGTCAGCAAGAAAGACAACACGCAACAGATCGCGCTGACGGGCCGCTTGAAAGCCGCTACGATCAACAACAACACGGTGGCGACCGCCGCTGAAGGCAAGAAGCTCTGGGACAAAATGGCCGCCGAGATGGCCGCGCTGGAAGACAATCCGACGGCGCGCGCCTTGTTCAAAGAGGCCAGCCTGAACCGTTATGTGTGGGACGCCGACCTGGGCTTCCGTGGCTTCACCGCCGATTTGACGGTGAAGATCGAAGGCGGCGCGCCGCTGCCGGTCAAGGTCAAGGTTTCGCCTTCGCTGGAAGTCGAGATTGACGCGCCCGACCCGACGACGAAGGCATACATCCACGAAGAGATGAGCCAGTTCGTCACGCACCGCCAGCCGCGCAAACCCTTCGACGCCTGGTACGGGCCGGACAAGGCGAAATTCAAACTCGGCAAGGAAGTGGCCGACGGGCGCGAGCTTTTCATCGAAGGCGATTCGATGGGATCGAGTTACGTCATCGGCGACAAGCGCGTCCAGCAACTCTCGCGCAACATCGGGCGCATGGATTTCACCATCTTCCAGCGCAAGCAGATGTCGGTCGAAGACGGCCGCTACATCGCCACCGAGTACGAGGCCATTTACTATAAGGTCGGCACGAAGGAAGAAGTCGGGCGCGAGTGGCTGAACGACACTTACGTCAAGCAGGGCGCGTACTGGGTGCCGAAAGCGCGCACACATAAGATTGCGATGAAGGGCCGTCCGACCTTGGTTGAATTGGAAGTGACGAAGCTGGAGTATTTGAAGTAGCGCGGTTCGACCTATGAGTAAACGAAATGGAAAACTCTCGTATAGTTCGCTGACGCTGGACGACCTGCAGCAACGCTTCAAACTCGCGCTGCGCCTGGAAGCGGTCTTTACGAAAGTTGTTCCAATCGCGCCGCCCGAACTGTTACGGGAGGCGTTGCAACGCGCGGGTTCGCTGGCAATGGTGAGCGAAAAGGCCCGCGCGGAATTCATCGTCGCGCCCATCCTGTTGGAAATGCGCGAGCAGTTGCACCAGGCCGTCAGCATTTATTCCGGCGTGCGTTTCGACGTTTCACCGGCTGAAGGCTTGCAGGGTATTTGCGATTTCATGGTTACCAAATCGCCGCCGCTTCCCGTCGTGCAAGCACCTGTGCTGGTCTTGGTCGAAGCGAAGAAGAACGACCTGGACGAAGGGCTGGGACAATGCGGCGCGGAGATGCTGGCCGCCCAGCGCTTCAATCTGCGCGACAACCTGCCGGGCGTCACGGTTTTCGGCTGTGTGACCACGGGCGAGCTTTGGCAGTTTTTGAAACTCGAAGAGACCAATCTGGTGATTGACCCGGAGAAACTCTACATTGATTCGCTCGCAAAAATCCTGGGGACGCTGGTCAAGATGGGGCAATAGCCCGCGTCTGGCCGCAACGAATGTGAGGCTGATTATGCAACGCACGAAATTTCTATTGGGCACCACGGGCGCGCTGTTCGCAGCCGCCTGTCTTTACTGCCCCGTCTTCCACGCGATGCCGAAGTTCATGGATCGCTACGACGCCGACCAGTTCGCCAAGACCGAATTGAAAGGCAAATGCGGTGTTTGTCACACGCGCGAAGAAGGCTATGGCCCACTCAATGCTATGGGCAAGGCCTTCGCCGCGAACGGCTATCGCATCAACGACGGCTTGCGCAAACAGGCGGCGGAGTATTTTGCGACCGGGCCTGCGTCCGCCGCACCCGTCTTTGCCGCGAAAGCCTTTTACGACAAAAGCTGCGCGGTCTGTCACGGCGCCGACGGCACGGGCGGCGATGCCATGATCGGCATTCCCAATTTCAAAGACGCCAAATGGCAACAGCGCCGCACCGATCAGCAAATCATTGACGCCATCACCAAAGGCAAAGGCCCGATGCCGCCCTGGAAAGACAAGCTGAGCGAAGAGCAAATCAAAGCGATGGCGGCGTTCATCCGCAAATTCCCCGAGTAATGATGACGCCATCGCCGCTGCAAATCCTGTTGGTCAAGGCGCTGATTGCGCTCGTCGCGGGCGTCGCCCTGGCCACGCTCAACATTATTCGCAAACGCAACGGCACGCTCTGGCCGGCGGAACGCAGCGAACGGATGGGCGTGATTTCGGCTGTGGTGGCGCTGTTGTTGGCGATCCCGGCGTACTTGGCTGTCGGACGATTTGGTCAGTAGCCGAGTGCAACGATTCTTTGGAGCGAATCATGAAAATGAAACCGATCAACTTCATCCAGGCTGGTTGTGCGCTGGCAATCTGTGCGGGCGCGTGGCTGCTGCCTAATGCCAAGGCGAATGCGCCCACTCTGCAAGAAATCAGTCCGGCGGGCCGCAGCACGGCCAGCCCCGATCTCTCCGTCGGCCCCGATGGCAGCATCAATTTGATCTGGGTAGACAAGGGCGCACCGCGTCCAACAGCCCAGCCATCGGCGGCGCCGCCACCGGCAGCGCCGCCAACAACCGGCGCTGATCACAACCAACACGGCGCGCCTGCCGCATCAACCAAAGCTGCGCCCCCCAGCCATACACACAAGGCTTATTACGATCTTTACTTCGCGCGTTCGACCGATGGCGGGCGCACGTTCAGCGCGCCCGTGCGCGTCAACAGCAAAGCGGGCGAACTCTGGGGCTTTGCCACCAGCCGCCCGCGCGTGGCTGTCAGCAAATCGGGCATCATCCACGTCTTTTATCACGGCAACCGCCGCGAGCCGTCCGCGCCGCGCCAGGCCGTGGATGCGCGCTACACGCGTTCGCTGGATGGTGGCAAGACGTTCGAAGTAGCGCGCACGCTGAATACCGAAGGCAAAGGCATGGATGATGGCGAACTCGACGAGGCGCATTGTTTCGGCACCATGGGCGTCGCGCCGAATGGCGATGTGCATGCTTATTGGATTGACACGCGCCACATGAAATCCGAAGCGGACAACGGCGCGATTTACGGCGTCGTCTCGCGCAACGAAGGCAAAAGCTTCGACGCCGAAAAAATGATCGTGCAAAGCGAGGCCTGTCCCTGCTGCCAGTTGAATGTCGCCTTCACGCCCGACAGCAAAGTTTACTTGTCGCTGCGCAGCGTCGGCGCGGATGGCTCGCGCAACGCCTCTTTGAAAGTTTCGGCGGATCGCGGTCAAACCTTCAGCAACAGCGTCGCTGTCTCGGACAAGAAATGGAAGATCAGCGCCTGTCCGCTGAAACCGCTGGCAATGACCGCCGACAGCAAAGGCCGCGTCTACGCCACCTGGTTCGCCGGTGAAGAAACGCCGCCGGGCGTCTTCTTTGCCGTCTCGACGGACAAGGGCCAGACCTTCAGCAAGCCCATGCGCTTGCACGACGCCGCGTTGGTTTCTGACCACTCCAACGTCAGCGCCACCAACGAAGGCGCGGTGCGCGTGGTTTGGGACGCCAAGGTCGGCGAGGTTAAACGCGTTTACACACGCACCTCGACGGATTTCGGCAAGAGCTTCGGCGCGGTGCAGGAAGTGGAAATGCCAGCGGGCGCGGCTGAATATCCGGTGATGGCGGCGGCCAAGGGCAAGACCTATCTGGCGTGGCAACTCAATGGCCGCATCGTTTTTCAAGCCATGAATGATCTGGTCGCGCAGAAGTAACAGTACGCGCGTAGGGGCAGACCTGTGTGTCTGTCCCCGTGGCGTCAGACGGAATCGAATACGTCAGATGCGACCGGGACAGACACGCAGGTCTGCCCCTACGCTAATTGGAAACTATGTTCAGACCGGCTGCTTTATTTATGTTACTCGCGCTGTTACCTGGCGCTTCCGCTGTTACTCGACAGCGCGAAGCTGCCAAGCTGCGCCCTGAACTGCTCGCGCCCAAAACAGTCGAACCGCTCAGCGCCGCCGAATTCCGCCAACTGCTCGCGCATTATAAAGGCAAAGTCGTGCTGGTCAATTTGTGGGCAACTTGGTGTGCGCCCTGTTTGAAGGAATTGCCCGAACTGGCGAAGCTGCAGGCGCAATATCGTGAGCAGGGCTTGCAGGTGCTCACCGTCACGATTGACGAGGCCGATATTCTGGAAACCCGAGTCAAACGCGTCTGGCGTGAACGCGCGGCAAGTTTGCCCGCGTACCTGCAAACCGAAGCCGCGCCCGATAAATTCGTCAGCGTGATTGATCCGGCCTGGACTGAAGTCATGCCCACCAATTATGTGCTGGATCGTGAGGGCAAGCGCAAAGCCACGCTGACCGGCGGCAAAACCTTGGCCGAGTTTGAGGCCGCGATCAAACCGTTGCTCTAATCACTTGACCGCCGTCAGCATGATTTCGACCAAGCCATCCGCATTGACCAAACCGGTCACCACCGTTGCGCGGGCGGGAAAATCTTTGGCGAAATGCGGGCGATAGACTTCATTCATCGCGCCGAAATTCTTCACGTCGGTCAGGTAAGCCAGGCCTTCGACGACGTGCCTCCATTCAAATCCCGCCGCTTTCAAACCACGGCCCAGCGCCGCCAGCGTGCGCGTGGTTTGCGCTTTGGTGTCGCCACGATTGTCTGGCGTATTGCCGAGCATGCCCGACAGGTACAACCGATTGCCCACGCGAATCGCCGCGCTCAAATTCGGATTGGGCCGCGCGGGCTGCCCCGTTTCATCCAGCGGCACGACGGCTTGGCGGTCCTGGCTTTTGACGGCGAGCAACGTGATCTCGACGGCGTATTGCGCATTCATCAACGCCGTCTTGACGGTCGCGCGCGCAGGCGGGTCTTTCGCAAAGTAGGCGCGATAGGCCGTGTTCATGTCTTGAAACTGCGTCAGGTCGGTGATGTAAACGCGCGCGCTGACCACGTCGGCGTGCGTCATTCCGGCGGTCAGCAAAATCTCGCCCGCGTTGCTGAGCACCTGTTTGGTTTGCGCCGTCATATCGCCGGTGATCGGCGTGTTGGTTTTTTCGTCGCGCGCGACCAGCCCTCGCAGGAACAACGTGTCGCCCGACTGAATGCCGTGGCTGTAATTCGGGTTGCGCTGCCAACCGGCGGGCAGGATGACTTTGCGTTCGACGCCTTTGCGCAAGGCGGTCAGCGACATTTCGACCAAGGCATCGGGGAACACCAGGCCCGCGACTACGGTCGTGCGCACGGGCGGGTCTTTGAGCCAGAAGCTGCGATAGACCTCATTCATCGCTTCGAAGTCGGCGGCGTTTTTTAGGTAGACGTGAACGGAGGCAGCGCGCTCGAGCCCGACACCGGCGGCTTTCAACACCTGCGCGATGTTTTCGAGCGTGCGTTTGGTTTGCGCGCGGATGTCGCCGGGCACGAGTTTGCCTTGCGCATCGGTCGCCATTGTGCCCGAAACATAAATCAAATCGCCCGCCTGCACCGCCGGGCTGAAGGGCAAGCCCAAATCTGGGCCGGCCTTGATGATCTTCTTGCCGCCTTGCGGCAGCGCCAGCAGCAGCGAACAAAACAACAGTACAAGGGTTTTCATAATCAGGCTCCTGCAAAGAGATTTAGTAACTACACAGCCCTGGGAGCGCAGTGCTTCCAGGGCTGCGGGCCACGGCGACTCACCCATTGCTTTTCCAAAGCGTCTTCCGGCCAAGGCACGCAGCCCTGGAAGCACTGCGCTCCCAGGGCTGAGCTTCAAACAAATTCGTTGATGCACTCGACGATGCGTTGCGCGCCCGCGCCAAACAGCATCGTCAAATGATTGCCCGGCACCGCGCGCGCCTGCGCATCGGCCAGCGCCGCCACCGTTGCCGCGACAAATTTTTCTTCGACCAGCGGCGGCGCGCCCGGCAATCCGAACGGGCCAAGCGAATGCAGCAGCAACGCGGGTTGTGCGATGCGCGCCAGATGCACCTGCCAATCCTCGGCCTCCGCGCCGTCCATCGCGGCGGCAATGTTTTCAGGCCGCGCGCGCGCCTGCACTGAGCCGTCGGCAAAGACTTCGACATCGGCGCGATAATAGTTTTCGATCAGCGGCTCCCACCAATCCACGAAAAACGGCGCGCGTTTGACCGCGTCCAGATAGGCTTCCCACGAAGCCACGCGCTGGCCCAGCCGCGCCAGCGAGGGTTTGAGTTGCTCGCGCACTTGCGGATTGGTGATGCCAGCCGCCGCGTCCAGCACGACCAGCTTAGCGATGCGCGCGGGGTAGTGCGCCGCCAGATACAGTGTCAACAGGCCGCCAAACGAATGGCCGCAACAGACGACGCTGGCCAGCCCCAAAGCATCCAGCGCGCCAATCACATCGCGCGCGTGGTCGGCCATCGTGTAACCGTCCGCCGGTTTATCGCTCAGCCCGCGCCCGCGCAGGTCGAAGGCCAACACACGATAGCGCGGACTCAAGCCCGCCGCGACCAGGCCGTCAAAGGCATGAGCATTGGCCGTCAAGCCAGGCAGAAAGAGCAACGCGGGCCCTGTGCCAGCGTGCTCCAGATAATGCAGTTGCAGACCGTTTGTTTGAAGGTAGCGATCCATTGGTAATTGATGGTTGGGATTCTCGAACTTTGGTTCTGTGACCGGGTGCAAGGTAACTCCGATTGGGCCACGCGGCAATAGAGGCAGCGGCATGAGGTTTGCGATATCGCAAAAAGAGCTGCCTGCAAAGATGTGCTGACGCCTGGCAACGGATTCCTGACGCCTGTTGTTCAAGAAACCAGGCGTCAGGAGCCGGGCCGCAGGAGTCAGCACAACCTGCACGTTGCTCTGTTGCTGACTTTGCAATGATGGGGCAGGCCGGCACTGCTTGTGACGTTCTCAACCGCATACTATGATTCCCGCCCGATGATCCCCGAATACACTGTCCTGCACGAATTCGCTTACAACGATTGGCAAACGCTGCGGCGCGTGCGGCCTCACGCGCAAGCTGAGACCTGCCTGCTCATAACGCCGCGCGCGGCCCAGCCCAGCGCCGCCGATCTCGAACTGCTCGCGCGCGAATATGCGTTGCTCAAAGAATTGGAATTGCCGGGCGTGCCGCGCGTTGTTGACTTCGTGTGCTACGAACGACAGGCGTGGCTGTTCTGCGCCGATGAGGGCGGCGCAGCGTTGACGCCTACGTCCGGTTTGGGTTTGCAAGAATTCTTTGAGCTGGCCTTGCAACTGAGCGCGCGGCTGGCCGAATTGCACCGGCGCGAAATCACGCACAACAACCTAAATCCGCGCGCGTTGCTGCGGCATCCGGCGACCGGCGCGCTGACGCTAACCGATTTCAGTTTGGCCGCGCGGAACACTGCGGCAAATGCGCCCCTGACGCCACACCACGATTTGACGGCGCTGGGCACGCTCTTTTACGAATTGCTCACAGGCCGGTTGCCTGCCGCGCCGCTAACGCTTGCCACAGGCTTGCAGCACGACTTGCCAGCGGAGTTGGCGCAAATTGTGTTGCGGCTGCTCGACCCAAACGCCGCCAACCGCTATCAGACCGCGCTGGATTTGCAGACCGCTTTGGAAAGTTGCGCGCGCGCCTGGGCCACGCAACACGGGCTCGAGCCGTTCCCGCTGGGGCGCGCGGCCATTGCGCACGGCAACGCCCGGCTCTTTGCCGGGCTGCAACAGGAAATCGAACGGCGGCGGCAGGCCGAAGAAATCCTGCGCGTGAGTGAAGAATTCAAAACCCGCTTGATCGAAGACAGCCAGGATTGCATCAAGGTGCTCGACCTCGAAGGCCGGCTGCTTTCGATGAATGCTGGCGGCATGCAGGTTTTGGACATCTGCGACTTCGCGCCGTTTTGCGGCAGTTACTGGCCCGAATTCTGGCAAGGCGATTTTCGTGAGGCCGCGTTGTCCGCTGTGCGGCAAGCGTGCGCGGGCGGCACGGGCCGTTTCGTGGGCTTTTGTCCAACCATGCTCGGCACCCCGAAATGGTGGGACGTGGCGGTCAGCCCGATTCTGGCTGCCAGCGGCCAGCCTGAGATATTGCTGGCGGTCTCGCGCGACATCACCGAACGCAAACAGGCCGAACTGACCTTGCGCGCGATTGTCGAAGGCACCTCAGCGGTGACGGGCGGCGATTTCTTTCGTTCGATGGTCACGCATCTGGCCGCTGCCTTGCCGGTCAAACTCGCCTTTGTCACCGAATGCGCCAACGTCAACAAAACGCGCGCGCGCATGCTGGCCTTCTGGGACGGCCACGGCATTGTCACCGATCACGAATACGACGTGAAAGACACGACCTGCGAATACGTGTATCAAGGACAGCCCTGTTATTACCCAACCAACCTTCAACAACTCTTTCCCAAAGAAGAGGCCTTGTTGAAATATGACGGACAGAGTTACATCGGCCTGCCGCTGTGCGCTAAGACGGGCGAATTGATCGGCCATCTGGCCGTGATTGACGATCAACCGCTGAGCGAAACGCGCGGCGCGCAAATGCGGGACGTGCTGCAAATTTTCGCCGCGCGCGCCAGCGTCGAATTGGAACGCACCAAAGCCGAAGCCGAATTGCGGCGCGCTCTGGCCGAGATCGAAACGCTCAAGAATCAACTGCACGCCGAGAATGTTTATTTGCAGGAAGAGCTGCGCCGCGAACACAACTTCGATGAAATCATCGGCAGCAGCCCGGCGCTCTTGACGGTCTTGCAACAGATCGAACTCGCCGCGCCCACCGATGCGACCGTGCTGATCTTGGGCGAAACCGGCACCGGCAAAGAATTGATCGCGCGCGCCATTCACGACCGCAGCCCGCGCCGCACGCGCCCGCTGGTCAAAGTCAATTGCGCCGCCATCTCTGCCGGGCTGGTCGAAAGCGAACTCTTCGGCCACGTCAAAGGCGCCTTCACCGGCGCACTCGACAAACGCACGGGCCGCTTTGAACTCGCCCACGGCGGCACGCTCTTTCTGGACGAAATCGGCGAATTGCCGCCCGACACACAGGTCAAACTCTTGCGCGTTTTGCAGGAAGGCGAATTCGAACCGGTCGGCAGCAATCGCACCGTCAAGGTGGACGTGCGCATCATCGCCGCCACCAACCGCGACCTCGCCGCCGAAGTCAAAGCCGGCCGCTTTCGCGCCGATCTCTATTACCGTTTGAACGTGCTGCCGCTCGACAATCCGCCCTTGCGCGAACGCCACGAAGACATCGCACCACTGGCGATGTTCTTTCTGGCGCGTTACGCCAAACGCTTTGGCAAAGCGGTGACAGGCATCACGCAGGAAACGATGGATTTGCTGACGAGCTACGCCTGGCCCGGCAACGTGCGCGAATTGCAAAACCTGATCGAACGCGGCGTCGTGTTATCAACCGGCCCAACTTTGAGCCTGTCACGCGATTTGTTGTCTGTGACTACGCTGGCTGAACGCCCGCCTGTGGTTGCGCTCGCAGAACCATTCAGCGCAGCATCCATACCTGTCACTGCCAAACCCGCTGCCGCCAGTCCTCCGGTCAGTATGGATGAAGTCGCACGCCAGCACATCCTGGCCATGCTCGAACAAACCAACTGGGTGATCGAAGGCCCACGAGGCGCGGCCCTACTGCTCAATCTGCATCCCAACACCTTGCGCAGCCGCATGAAAAAACTCGGCATCAAACGGCAATAACCTGGTTATTTTTGTAACGTTCGTCCTCGTCGAGAAAATCTTTCGACCTGTGCAAGTACAACTAATGGAAGCCTGTGCTTATTGGGCTGGCGGAGCCTTTGGAGTGCGGCGGCTCGACGCCGCTTTGGCATACCCTTCGGCGCGTCAAGCAATCAAGGCTACGGACAGCCACAGGGTCTTTGGCTACCGGTTTTACCGAATGCCGAGAGGCATACCAAAGCGGCGTCGAGCCGCCGCACTCCAAAGGCTCCGCCGAACACTTGCACAGGTCGAAATCTTTGCGCATGAGCCTTGCTCTGCTTAGACCGGATGAACAGGATTTGTTCAGGATGGACAGGATGTGCGTACCAAGCCGGCGGGGACGATGATGACGTCGCCTTTGCTGAGTTGACGTGTCTCGCCGCCTTTAACATCGGTGCCGCGCAGCTCGCCCGGCGCGCTGGTTTTGCCGTCCACAAGCTGACCGCCAGTAACAAACGTCGCCGTGCCTTCCAACACATAGATGATGTCGGCGTCCTGTTCGTGAACCTCGACCATACCCGCTTTATCGCGGTGGCTGGCGTGCACCATGTATTTGTCGCTTTGATCGAATAACACCGCACCTTTGGCAAACGCGGCTGTTACTTTTTCTTTCTCGAAGTAACTCACTGGCGCGCGGCCCACTGCGGGATTGGTCAGCGCGCTCGCGCCGGCCAGCGCCAACTCTTCATCCTGTTGCGCCGAAGCCGCACCGCTGACGCCGACCACGCCGACAATCTGGCCGTCCAGCACGACGGGCACGCCGCCTTGCAAGGGCGTGAACAAGCTGTCAGGCAAGGCGACCATCGCGGTGCGCCCGTTTTTGATGATGTCCTCAAACACCTTGGTCGGCTTTTTGAAGAGCGCCGAAGTGCGCGCTTTGCCAATCGAGATTTGCGCGCCCGCCGCAAAGGTGCCATCCAGGCGTTCCGGCGCCATCAGGTTGCCGCCGTCATCCACGACGGCGATGACGCCACCGGGCGCTTTGACGCGTTTGGCTTCGGCCTTGGCCGCGTCAATCACTTTCAGCACGCCGTCCAGCGTCAGAGTTTTCTTTTCGACGACTCGCGCCGTTGCCAAAGCCGTCAACACAAACAGCGCGGCCAATAACGCAAAACTTTTCTTCAGTGTTTTCATCTGCACTCCTCTGTTGATTCAATCGTCACGCCAGGCGTGGTAGCGCAAACTGTTTAGTTTGCGCTGGTGGCGGCAGACGTCTTCAGGGAACCTGTGCCGTCTGCGCCCGCAGCCGCGCAAACTGGACAGTTTGCGCTACCGTAACCCGCGTCCGCCTCAAGTGATTGGTTCGGGCAAGGACCAGCCACGCAAGCTGCCGCCATAAAAAAGCACAGGCATCAAGGCGCCGAATTACCAGCCGGATGCCTGTGCCGCCTGCTCAACCCGCGCCGTTGTTACATCTTCGCCATGGTGTCCGGCGTGATGGTGATCTTGAATAACTCGCCGTTGCGCGTGAAGAAGCTCGAAGTCTTCTCAGCGTGCACCTTGCCGTGTTCGCGCACGCCGGCATCGAGCGTCTTTTGGCGCGGGCCTTGATTCGGGCCGACACCCGGCTCTTCGTTCACTTCGGTGCCCGCGTCGAAGAGCATGAACTCGCCCGTGATGTCGCCGCTCAGCGCTTTGCCGTTGTTGAACAGGTCAAGCCCCTGGCGTTTCGGCGCATAGAACCAATCGTTCGATTGGCCGAACATCAGCGCCAGCGACAAACGCATCCCCGGCCTCGCCGTGAAGCTGAATTCGTAAACACCGCCCGGCCCAATCGGCCCCGGCTTGTCAACGCCCACTGGCGTATTGAAAACACCGTGGCCCATATGTTCGCGGCCTTCCAATACCTTCACGATCACACCGGGGTTGCCGGTCTCAGCCAACTCTTGCAAGCCGTTGACTGCGGGCAGGCCTTCGCGGAACAGGCGCACGTCGCGGTCGTGCAATACGTACAGACCGGGCGACAACGCGAAAGGCCACTTGGTGCCGTCTTTGGCCGTTTGTTCTTGCGAGACATTTTCGACCCGCACGGTGAATTTGGTTCCACCTTTGCCGTCGTGTTGCGCAAAAGCCGTGACACCCAGCACGACCGTCGCCAGCAGACTCAAGAAAAAAGCACGTTTCATACTTGATCCTCTCCTCATTCTCAGTTGAGTTATTGTCCAAACGCGGCTTTGTCCAGCGCACTCATCGCGCCGGGCGCGCCGCAGTGAATACAACGCTTGTTATTTTGGTGATGCAGTTTCGCGCACGCAACCTGCCGTTTCGTCCACACGTAAAGCTGCGCCGCCGCCAACATCCCCAGCAACGGCGCTGTGAAGTAAATCCACCAAGCCGTCCAGATATTCCCGCCAATTGCCGAACCGAAGGTGCGCGCCGGATTCATGCTCATCCCCGACAGCGGCGCCTCGAAACTAATATAAAGCGCCACTAACAACCCGGCAAGCACACCGGTGTAACGCGCGCTGTTATTCGTGTTAGAAACATTGAGTACCATCGTCATCTGAATAAACGTAATGACTAACTCAGCGGCAAACGCGGCTTGTAACCCGGAGTTACCCGGCAAGGTCGCCACATAATTCACCGCCGGATGGCTCAAGTTACTTTGCAAAACAACCGCCGCGAGCGACACGCCCAATACGCCGCCGATAAACTGAAACAAAATATAAAAGAACGCATCCACGCCTTTGATTTTGCCCAGCCGCCAGAACGTCAGCGTGACCGCCGGGTTGAAATGCGCGCCCGACTGCTTGCCCCACGGCGAATAGATCAAACAGACCGCCGTCAACCCCATCGCCAAGCCCATCAGCACGCGCCGCGTGAAAGCGTCCGGCAAAGCCTGCCGCACCGGCGAGGCCGGATGTTCGAGTAACACGCCGAACCCGCACGCCGAGACCATAAAAATCCCCAGCAAGGCGGCTTCGATCAGGTATTCGGGCCAGTGTTTTTTTAAGGCATCTAACAACATCGTGTTACTAATTGAATGCCGCTCTTGTTACCGGTAAGTTATCAGCCCCGACGCTTGTTTCTAGCGGATGCAATTCCGGCGCGACGACGCGGTTGTCGAGTGTTACTTCAAAACCGTGTAACGCGTCGCACGCCGCCGCCGCGTCAAGCAATCCGAAATAAAGCTGGCACGCGGGCGCGTCTGCCAAGCCTGCCTGCCGCTGAGTCAAACCTGTCATTTCTCAATCTCCGTGCTGCGTTTTATCCGTTCACGCCCTAAAAATGCCGATTCGTTCAGTGATTATTCCCGGGAAATTCTTGCGGATTTGGCAGATTGAGATGTTTGAGGAGCGGCGCGCAAATAAACGTCACCCGCCAGCAACAGGTTGGTGCGCTGGTGAGATACAGCGAGGAATGGCAAGCCCAGCATTCAATGCTGTGGAAACGGCGATTGAGACTGTGGCTGAGGTTGTCTTATGACTTTTTCCGTTTCAACAATTGATCGGCCAGCACGCCCAGCAAAATCACGGCGCCCATCACCGCAAAATTCAGCGACGACGGAATGCCGAGCAGGTTGACCAGATTCTGCAACACCTGCAGCAACGCGGTGCCGAGCAGGATGCCGATGACCGAGCCTTCGCCGCCGCGCAAACTGCAACCGCCCAGCACCGCCGCCGCGATGCCGTACAGCTCAAAAAAATTGCCGTGCGAAGAGGGCGAAATCGAATTCGTATAAAACGCAAAGACCACCGCCGCAATCCCCGCCAGCGCGCCGCAGATGATATAGGCGCTCGCCAGCATCCGTTTCGAGTTGATGCCCGAATAGCGCGCGGCGTCTTCGTTATTGCCGACCGCAAACAGGTAACGTCCATACACCGAGCGGTGAATCAGCACCCACATCAACGCGCTGATGACCAGCAACAACACAAACGGTGTCGGCACACCAAAGAGATTCCCTGTCGCCAACGCCTGCCAGCGTTCGATGCCGACCGCATCGCCAAAACCTTTGGTCTCGTCATTCGCAATGAAGCGCGCCAGCCCGCGATAAAACAACAAGCCGCACAACGTCACGATGAACGGTTGCAAACGCACGCGCGCAATCAAAAATCCATGCAGCCAGCCCAACGCCATCGCCGCCAGCACGACCAGCAAGATCGCCGCCAGCCCCGGCAGATGCCATTGCTGGATGGCGATGGAAAGCAGCACGCCCAGCAAAGCCATCACCGAACCGACCGACAGATCAATGCCGCCGGTGATGACGACGGTGCCCAGACCCAAACCCAGCAGGCCGTAGGCGCCAATCAGCCGCGTCGTGTTCTGCAAATTCGCGGGCGCCAGAAAGCGCGGGTTCAGCACGGCTGTGACAGCGCAAAGCACAATGAGGAGAATTAGGATGCCGATTTCTTTCTTCATAATGTTTGGGTTGTGACTGGGTGGAAGAAATCAAAAGGCAAAAGTGTGGAACTGATTTTTCAACTTAAAAGAAATAAGTGCCGACCTTTTGATTTTTGATTTTTGCCCTTTGCCTTTTGATTTCTTCACCTCCCTACGGCCAGCTTCATAATCGCTTCTTCGCTGCATTCCGCGCGCGGCAGCACGCCGGTCAGTTTGCCTTCGTGCATGACGGCGACGCGGTCGCTGATGCGCAGGATTTCTTCGAGGTCGCTGCTGATGACGATGACCGCGGCTCCGTCGGCGGCCCCGTCGGCAGTGAGGTTGTTTATCAATTCGTAAATCTCGCTCTTGGCGCCGATGTCTATGCCGCGCGTGGGTTCGTCGAAGATGATGACGTTGAGTTTTTGCAACAGCCATTTCGCCAGCACGACTTTTTGTTGATTGCCGCCGCTCAGTTCGCTGACTTTCGCCGCCACCGAAGGCGCTTTGACGCGCAAGCGGGCCGCCATCTCGACGGCGGCTTTATTTTCCGCCGCCGTTTGCAACAGATTAGCTTTGGCGTAGCTGGGCAAGGTCGCCAGCGTGATGTTTGATTGAATGCTCCATTCAGTCAGCAAGCCCAAGCCGCGCCGGTCTTCGGGAATCAGCGCGATGCCGTGGCGCATGGCGTCTTGCGCGGAATGAATGGTGAGCGGGACGCCATCCAAAGTGACATTGCCTGCAAGACGGGGTTCGACGCCGAAGATGGCTTGGGCGATTTCGCTGCGGCCCGCGCCGATCAGACCCGCAACGCCGAGCACTTCGCCTTTGCCGACGTTGAACGAAACGGTTTGATTGGGATAGCGGCGCGTGCGCAGGTTTTCGACTTTGAAATAATCGGGCTGTGCTGACGATGCTTTGGGCGTGTGGACGTGTTGCAAGGCACGCCCGACCATCAATTGCACGATGCGGTCGTGCGTCATCTCTTCACGTGTGAGCGTGCCCGCGTTTGCGCCGTCGCGCAAGACGACGACGCGGTCGGCGATTTCCAGCACTTCGCCCAAGCGGTGCGAGATGTAAATGATGCTGACGCCGTGGGCGCGCAAATCCTGGGCGACCGCCAACAGCCGATTTGTCTCGGTCAGCGTCAGGCTCGACGTCGGCTCATCCATAATCAGCAGCCGCGCGTTGAGCGAGAGCGCCTTGGCGATCTCGACCATCTGTTGCTGGGCAATCGAAAGTTCCCCCAGCAGCGTGCACGGCGCGACGTCTACGCCCAGGCGTTTGAGCAGCATGGCGGTCTCGGCTTCGATTTGCGCACGGTCAATCAGGTTGAGCCAGCCGCCCTTGCGCGGTTCGCGTCCGAGGAAGACGTTGGCGGCGACATCCAGATTGGGAAAGACGTTGAGTTCCTGATGAATGAAGCCGATGCCCAAGCCCAGCGAATCGCTGACCGCACTGAAGGTCACGAGTTCGTCGTTGAAGCGAATCGTGCCCGCGTCGGGTTGCACGATGCCGCCCAGCGTTTTCATCAGCGTAGATTTGCCCGCGCCGTTCTCGCCGACCAGCGCGACGATCTCGCCCACGTTGACGGTGCCCGCGTTGACGGTAAGAGACACGTCTTGCAACGCGACCACGCCGGGGAAGCGTTTGCTGATGCCGTGCATTTCGAGCAAGGGAATTGCCATGCGTTTCTCAACTTACCTGTGCCATAATCGCGCCACTATGATGACTATGAAAGCACCAGTAACGACGGCCCTGGAAGCATTCGCGGCGGCCAATCTATATCTGCTCGATCATGTGCCTGACCGGTTGACCGCTGATCAGCCGCGCTATGATGAAAAGGCGCACGCTTGGCGCGTGACCGTCATTCTGACCTATCCGACCTTTGGCGTCTTGGGCCAGGTTGGTCAAGTTGTCGTGAGCGCGTTGAACGAAGACATCCTCTCAGCTACGCCAGATGCTGAGATGATTGCCACCGCCAAACTTTTGGTCGAACCATACCGCGATGCCATCGAAGCCGCCGTTCCATAGACAAGAAAAAGAGTTTTCCTGCGTGCCCGCCTGTTTACGCATGGTGTTACTCAGCCTCGGCGCTGACGTTCCCGAAGCCGACCTGCGCAGGCTTTGTGATTGCACCGTTTTCGGATCAACCGCTTTGCAAGGGTTGAACGCCGTCCGGCAACTCGGCTTTCACAACAGCCGCAAATACACACTCAACCTGACCGAACTCGCAGACTGTCTGGCGGATGGCTACGATCCCATCGTCTTTGTGTCATTGCTGCCGTTGGACAACCGGCCTGACATCCACGCAATGGTTGTGACCGGGTTTGATGCGCAACATGTTTATGTGCTTGATCCGCGCAGCGGTGAGCGGACGCTTACGCACGAACAGTTCAGTGCTGCGTGGATTGGTAGTAACAACCTTGCGCTCATCGTTGTGCGCTAACGCGCTTACCTAGTTCCGTCCGCGCAACTTGTTGATCTTCTCGGTGAACGCCGCGACCTCTTCTTTCTTGATCGCCAGCGTCGGCACGAAAATCTGTTTGCTGGCAGGCACACCCGACTTGTCGCCGCCGATGTAAGCCGCCATCAGCTTGATGGATTGATAGCCGAACTCAAACGGCTGCTGAACGACCGTCGCATAGATCGCGCCCGCTTTGATCCCGGCCAGCGTCTCATCCTCTTCGTCAAACGCGATGATTTTGATCTTGCCGACCTTGCCCGCTTCTTTGACGGCGCTCAGGATGGCCGGGCCGTTGTACGACCAGAGGCCGACCATACCCGCCAGATCGGCGTATTTGACCAGCGCGTCCGACGGGTTCGCTTTGGCGCGCACGCGGTCGGTGTTATCGGTGAGTACGTCAATGATTTTGATGTTCGAACCGGCCAACGCTTTTTGCAGCCCTTCGTAACGCTCTTTGGCATTCTGCGCGTCGAGCATGCCGACGAAGACCATGATTTTGCCGCCCTGTGGCAAGGCTTCTTTGACGAGCTTGCCCGCCTGTTCGCCCGCCGCCACGTTGTCGGTGCCGATATAGCAAGTGCGATTGCTGGCCGGGGCGTCGCTGTCTTGGGTGACGACCAGCGCCTGGCTGGCGACGCGGTTGAGCAACTGTGTTTGATTTTTCGGATCAACGGGGCTGATCGCCATGCCGTCAAGGCCTTTGGCGACCAGATCATCCACGATGCGCTGTTGCCCGGCGGCGGTGCCATCGCCCGGCATTTGGAATTCGACCGTGATGTTCGGCAACTCTGCCGCAGCCTTTTCGGTGCCCTTGCGCGCGATGGTCCAAAAATCCGATGGGTTGTTGGTGACAAAGGCGAGCCGCAATTTCTTGCCGCCGCTCGCACCGCCAGCCTTTTCGTTCGCGCTGTTACAGGCCAGCAAGCTTGCTGACAATACGACGGCCAATACACCGGCCAGACTACGACCCAGCCCTGTTTTCATTTCGAATGCCTCCCTGATGATGAATGTTGATGTGGCGGAATGCCGCCGCGATTGTAAGCAGACTGGCCGTTGATGCAAGCGTACAACAGTGCCAGTGCGTGAATTCTGCGTATTTGGTGCGGTACGGCGAGCGGTAGCGACTTGGTGGCTTCCGATGAGTGTGGCGCCAACACAACCAGATCGCTACCGCTCGCTGTACCGCTTTGCCGGGCGCGCCTTTGCTTTGGCAGTGAATGATGAAAGAATTCGGCTCGACTATGAACCGCTTGCGCGGTTTCTGCTAAACCCAAAAACATACTGCGTGCGAAAGGGAGATTCTGCGATGAAGTACAAGGCTCGTATTTCCGATTGGCTGAGCTTGCTCTTACTGGTCTGGCTGAGCGCCGCGCTAACAGCGGCAGGCCAAACAGCCGCCCAGCCACAGAAGGCGCCGGAGCCAGCGGCACAAACCAAGACGCCGCCGCCAGCCGTCACGCCCGCGCCTGAAAAACTCACTGCCGCCGAATTCGCGCGCCTGAGCCGCGAGTTGTCAGAACCAGGCGGCTATTTCCGCTCGGACAACTTCACCTCGAACGAGACTTCGTATTTGCACATCGTCGAGAAGCTGCGCGAATTGGGCGCGACGGGCGGCGCCTACATCGGCGTCGGGCCCGAACAGAATTACACCTACATCGCCAAAGTCCGTCCGCGTATCGCCTTCCTGATTGACATACGGCGGCAGGCGATCATCCAGCACCTGCTGTACAAGGCGATTTTTCACCTCTCGCCCACGCGCGGCGAATTTCTGGCGCGCTTGCTGAGCAAACCTTTGCCGAAAGAAAAACCGCCGGCCGCCGCCGCGCCATTGAACGATCTGCTGGCCCTGTTTGAAAAGACGCCGACCGATGACAAGGCGTATGAAGCCAATCTCAGCACCATTCGCAAAATGATTGAAGAAGACTTTGCCTTCGCGCTGTCCGACGCCGATCAGAAAAGTTTGGTGTATGTCTACCAAAGCTTCCACGATGACGGCCTGGGCATTGCGTACCGTGTCGAAAGCCAATGGGGCAACAATTACTTTCCGACGCTGAAAGAAATTCTGGCGGGCACCGATTTGAAAGGCCAACAGGGCAATTTCCTGGCGACGACGGACGATTACGAATTCGTGCGCGAATTGCAGCGCAAGAACCTCATCATCCCCGTCGTCGGCAATTTCGCCGGGCCCAAGGCGCTGGGCGCCATCGGCGAATACCTGCGCAAACACGCGCTGACGGTGACGGCCTTTTACACCTCGAACGTCGAGCAGTACCTGTTTATGGATGGCATCTTCGGCGATTGGGCCAACAACGTGCGCAAGTTGCCGCTGACGGAAAAGAGTCTGTTCATCCGCGCCATCGTCGGGCGTGGCCCGCATCCGGCGCGCATTGCCGGCCATCGCCTGACGACGCTGTTGCAGCGCATGACCGTGTTTCTGAAAGATTTCGATGAGGGGTTGTATCCGAGTTACAACGATCTGACGTTGACGCATTACATCGCGGCGGAGCAGCCGTGAAGCGGCTGCACTTCGTTGCGAATCAGCCTGAGTAATGCCTCTGTTGTGGCCGTTTCCGGCCGTAATGGTGTTGCGAATCCATGCGCCACTGCCGCAGCCGCTGTGGCTGGGCCAATGCAAACGATGCGCGTGCGCGGCAATAACTCAATCAGGTTTGCAGGCGCAAGCAGACGCGCCAAATGCGCCACTGTCGAAGGACTGCTAAAGAGCAAAAACTGCGCATGCGGTTCGCACAGTTTGGCGATCACTTCACCACGGCTCAGCATCGGCAAACGATTTTCATAGGCCGTCACCACATCCACCTGCACGCCCTCTGCCGCCAAGGCCGCACGCAATTCATCTGACGCCAGCGAAGAAACTGGAGCTAACATCCGCCAGCCTTTTGCCGCCGCGCCATACCGTTTGGCAAACGCCGCCGCGAAACCGCGCGCCGAAAATTCCTGTGGCAGCAATGTCACCGGCAAGCCCGCCTGCACCAAACGCGCCGCCGTCGCCGGGCCGACTGCGCCAATCCGCAAATGCGCCAACTCGCCGCCCAATTCGGCCAACCTTTGCAGAAAAAATTCAACGCCATTGCTGCTGGTGAACACCAGCCAGTCATAGCTGTTCAAGGCGGCGATGGCGCGATCCAACTCAACCCAGCTTGCAGGCGGGCCGATTTCAATGACCGGGCAAGCCACGACAGTCGCGCCGCGCGCTTGCAACAGCGCCGTCAATGCGGCGGATTGCTGCACAGCGCGCGTCACGACAATGCGGCAACCCCACAAACTGTGCGCTTCATCCCTCATCCCTCATCCCTCATCCCTCATCCTTCATCCCTCATCCTTCATCCCTCATCCTTCATCCCTCATCCCTCATCCCTCATCCCTCATCCCTCATCCCTCATCCCTCATCCCTCATCCCTCATCCCTCATCCCTCATCCCTCATCCCTC
>JAYUCP010000267.1:0-30844 GCA_043740245.1 Acidobacteriota bacterium
GAGGCGCAAAGCTCGCAGAGGGCGAGGAGGTTGTCCGGTTGGTAAATGGCTACCCACAGTTTCAACTCAACGGCCAGCCATTCTTCGCCCACAGCGCGGCCTTCTTCTACAACCGCCTGCCGCGCGACGAATGGGCCGCGTCGCTGGTCAAGCTGAAAGAGATGGGCATCAACACAGTTGATCTGTACATCACCTGGAACTGGCACGAGCCGGAAGAGGGACGGCTGGATTTCGACGGCCACACGAACCCGCGCCGCGATCTGAAGGGGTTGATGGAGATGGCCAGCGAAATGGGCTTTGCCGTCATCGTGCGCCCCGGCCCGGTCATCCTGAACGAATGGCGCAACGGCGGCTATCCCGATTGGCTGCTCAAACGGCCTGAGTATGCGATGCACGAGGTCGCGCGGCTCGATGGGCATTACCCGCCGCTGTCGGGCCTGAGCGCGAGCAATTCCGAAGCGGCGAGCAAACAGTGGCTGGCGAACGCGACGCATTTGAGCTACACGCGCAAATGGTTTGGCGAAGTCATGCGCGAGTTGTTGCGAGACAGGTTAGTCACGAATGGCGGCAATGTGATTGCGATTCAACTCGATGACGATCAAGCGATCAATCGGGCCAATTACAACGGGCCGGGGTTTTGGCAATACATGACGACGCTGGCGGGGTATCTGCGCGAGGTGGGCGCGACGGTGCCGCTGTATATCAATCCGACCGATATGCGCGTCTCGGCAGCGGGCGCGCCGCACGGCATCGGCGCGCTGGGGCAGTGGTATTTCAACTTCGGCGCTGATCCTGCCTTGCGCTGGGAAGACACAGCGGTCTTGCAGTTTTACACCGAGACGCTCAAGACGCAGCCGCACTTCCCGCCGATGCTGATCGAATATCAAGCCGGCTGGTACGGCACGGGCGACGACACATACGCCAAGACGGCGGACGCGACCAATACGCTGCTCTCTTCGCGCGTCTTGCTGGGCCACGGCTTGAAGGGGCTGAATTACTTTCCGGTGCAAGACACGCTCTATCCGGCGGGCTATGAAGTGCCGTGGGCGAATCATTACTACACCTGGGAATCGGCACTGAATCTGGCCGGACAGGAACGCGCGCGCGCCGAGGCGGTGCAGCGCAACGGGCGTTTGATTGCGGGCCTGGGGCGCGAATTGGCGCGCGTGCACAAGGTGGCGGATGTGGGGCTGATCTATCCGATCAGTGCGTTCGAGCAAGCGGCGCTGACACGCGAAGACGTGCTGCGCATTTCGCGCGCGACGTTGCAAATTCAGCAGTATTGCCAGCTTAATCAGGTCGCGGTCGAGTATCTGGATTTGGAGTTTCAGCCGCTCGCGCACTTGCAACGGCACCGTGCGCTGTTGCTGCCGGTCTTTGATGACGCGGCGCTGGCGCGGACGGCGGCGACGGGCAGGGAAGAGATCACGGCGGCGAATGAAACGAAGAGTCAGACCAGTGCGACGGGACGAGTGGGCAAGTTACCACTGTCGAAGCAGGCGCAGCAGAAGCTGGTGGATTATGTGCGGGCAGGCGGCAAGTTGATCTGTTCGCCGCGCGTGCCGCAAGGCGAAATCATCGGCCAGTTGGCGGGCAATGCGAATGTGTTGGTGTTGCCGGAAGGGTGGTGGCGCGACGTGCCGTTGGAAGTTGGGAAGTTGAAACCGGAGCAAGTGATGGCTGGCATTCAACATTCAGCGGCGGCCTTTGCGCGTTTGCGGCAGCAGGCGGGACTGTTGCCGCAGACGCCACAACTGCGGCAAGGCGCAGTCGGCGTGAATGCGCCGTTCGTAACAGCGACGTTGTTGGCGTTTGATGAAAGCAAAGCGGGCACGCAAGCGCGTGGCTTTCTCAGCCTGGTCAACTTTCACGACAGCGTGCTGGCGCGGCCCGCATTGTTGGGCTTCGATTGGCTGCTGCCGGAAGGTGATAGCAAAAACGTGGGCGCGGCAGTATTGCTGCGTCCGCGCGATGCGCTGTTGCTGCCGTATCACTTGCCGCTGTTTAACCGCGAAGACGAACTGGCGAGTTTGAGTGAGGCGGCGCAGCCGAGCACGACGAACGCGGGCGAAGAGATCGTGTTGGCGACAGCCGAATTGGTCAGCAAAGAATTCGCCAATGGCCGGATCGCGCTGCGCTTCTATCTGCCGGATGCGGGCTTTGTCGCGCTCAAGCTGGCGCACAAACCGCAGGGCGCGGTGACGCTGGATGGCATTGCGGTCGCGGCAAAGTTTGATGAGCGTTCGGGCAATCTGCTGATCCCGTGCCTGCCGCCGAAGCAGGCCAAGCCCACGGGCACACAGCGCGCGGGTGAACACGATGTGCTGGTTGATTACGAACGGCCTGACGTTGAGTTGAATATCAAAACGGCCAAGCTGATCGTAGGGCAGGAAAATCAAATTGTCGTCGAATTGAACAATCGCACGAGTGCCGCACGCGCGGGCAAACTCGTCTTGTGGTTGCAAAACGGTTTGAAACAACAGCGGCTGGAATTGGCTGAGGCTGAAATAAAGCCAGGCTTGAACAAGTTGAGTTTCAGCCCGCCCGTCAGCGCACAGGCCGTGGCGGGTGATTGGCATGAATTGCGCGCCGTGTTTGTGGCGGCAGGCCAGCCGTATTTCGCGCCGACGCAACGCGCCGAAATCACGCGCCGCTTCGCTTGGGAAATCCTGCCGCCTGTGACGTGGCCGTTGCGCGCCGACACTGCGCAGCGCATCACGCCGCCGTTGATCTATCCAAGTGACGACAACGCGACCGAAGCAAAACTGAAATTGCAGATGACCAATCACAGCGCGCAACCGTTGACGCTGAACCGTTCAGCATTGGGCGTGGCCTCAGTACCGCTCAAGCTAAAACCGGATGAGGTCGTCGTGGCTGATTACACCTACAGCTTTGCGCCCGGTGCGGCGCAGGTTCTCAATCCGTTTGAAATCTCGATCAGCGACGGCACGACGAACGAAGTTGCCAAGGCGGCCTTCGTCGCCTTGAAAAAAGGCGCGGCGGTCGCGTTTGCTTACGACGTGGATCAGGACGGCTTTGATGATTACGTGCTGGAAAACGAATGGCTGCGCTTGATCGTTGCGCCGAATGCGGGCGCGCGGGCCTTTGCCTTGATAGACAAACGCACGGGCGTGAATGCCTTTACCAGCGTGGGCGGCTTGCGCGATAAATTCGTAGAGCTTGATCCGACGGATCCAACACAGAACGCGCGCCGTAAACGTGGGATGTATGGCATGTTCAATCGTCCCTACGCCGCCGAGATTATTGCCGCGCAAGGCCCGCGCGCGGGGTTGCGTTTGAGCTTCGACGCTCCCGATGTATACCCGGACGGCGCGCACATCGAACGGATCATCGTGCTCGAAGGTGGGGCGGATTTTTTCACGGTGGATTATCTGGTGACGCCCCGAACGCCCGATGGCGTGCAGGCGTTGTGGTCAGCCAATTCGCTGGCGGTTGGCGATCCGGTCTTGCAAACGAAACGCTGGCAGGCGGCAGGCGGCGAGTTTGCGTTTGCGGCGGCGCAAACCAAGGCGCTCGATGTGAACAGCGGCTGGGTGGCCGCGCCGCTCAATGCGAATGCCACCTTGGCGGTGCTGTGGCGTGCCAGCGAAGTGCAAACGGCTGAGGTCGAGATGAAAGACTTTTCGTCCTTCGTCAATTTGAAATTCAAACCGTTTGCGACCCGCGCACCGCACGCCTATCGCGTGGCTTTCGCCCTTGGCGCGTGGACGCCGGCGCGCTTGCAGGCCGAGCGGGCGCGGATTTTGGGGCGGTAGAAAATCGCAGCGGCTTCGTGTAGCCTTGCAATCGAAGTTGAGCCGGCCGTTACCCCTGGCCGAAAAAATAAGAGACTCGCAAATTGACCCCTGACATGAGCGAGCGCAGCACAAGAGAAGCAACGGGAGTAAGAAGTGAAAGCAATACACCATCGTCATTATTGCGGCCCTTTCCTGGCCTTGTTCCTGGCCGCAGTTTCATTCGCCACCGCGCCGCACGCGGCCTTGGCGCAACAGCAAAGAGTGTCACGCCAGATTCGCGTGACGGTCGTGGATGACGCGGGCGCGGCGGTGCCCGCAGCCACAGTGCAATTCAAACGCAAGGGCGAAGTCGTGGGCGCCGTCGCCACCGATGCCAAAGGCGAAGTCATCGCCAACAATTTCCCGCCGGGCAGTTACGAAATCACCGTTAGCAAAGACGGCTTCGAGGCCAAGAGCTACAAAGAAATTTTGTTGACCGATGAAATGTCGCCCGCCGTCAAGTTCGAACTGAAGGTCAAGAGCATCTCCGACAAAGTTGAGGTCAACGCCAGCACCGCGCCGACCGCGCTGCCCGAACAAGCCGCAACGGCGGCAGCAGCGGAGTTGAACGCGGGGCAGGTCAAATATTTACCGAACAAGCCGTCGCAAGTGACCGACGCCTTGCCGTTGGTGCCCGGCGTCTTTCGCACCTTTCAGGGCGAGATCAAGATTTCGGGCAGCGGCGAAAATCGCAGCGCCTTTGTGGTCAACGCGCACGACGTGACCGATCCGGCGACGGGCCAATTCGGCATGACTGTGCCGGTGGACAGCGTGCGCACGATCAATGTGTTCAAGACGCCGTACCTGGCGCAATACGGGCGCTTCACCGCTGGCGTGGTTTCGGTCGAGACCAAACGCGGCGGCGAGAAGTGGGATTTCGAGGTGAACGATCCGCTGCCGGAGTTCCGCTTTTTGAATGGCCATTTGCGCGGCTTGCGCGAGGCCACGCCGCGCATTGTTTTCAACGGACCGCTCATCAAGAACCGGCTTTATCTTTCCGAGGGCACCGAGTACGCGATCCACAAGCGCCCGGTGCAGACGCTGGAATATCCGAACAAGGAGACCAAGTCGGAATACGTCAACTCGTTTACGCAACTCGATTACATTGCCAGCGAATTGCACCAAATCACCGGCACCTTTCATTTCGCGCCGCGCAAAGATCAATACGTCAACCTGGACTTTTTCAATCGCCGCCCGGTCACGCCGAATTGGAAAGGGCGCGATTACACGGGCACGTTGATTGATCGTTACACCATCGGCACGAGCCTGCTCGAAAGCGGCGTCTCGGCCAAGAGCTTCACGATTGACGTGTGGGCGCAGGGGCGCGCCGACATGAACATTTCGCCGGTGGGCAACACGGGCAACTATTTCAGCGAACAGAACCGCGCCGCCACACGCACCGAATGGCTGGAAACATTGGCGCTCGCGCCCATCACGGCCTTGGGCGCGCACAATCTGAAGTTCGGCTCGGTGGTGGCACGCACCAGCAACGACGGCCAATTCTTTGCGCGCCCGGTCAACATCACCGACGCGCGCGGGAGCCTGTTGCGCCGCATCGAATTCACCGGCGGGCAGCCCTTTGATTTGAGCGACACAGAGGTCGCCGGGTTTGGACAAGATCACTGGAACCTGACGCCGAAGCTGGCGCTCGACGCGGGCTTGCGGTTTGAGCGGCAGAGCATTTCGGGCGTTTACCGGTTTGCGCCGCGCGTGGGTTTGGCGTGGACGCCCTTCGCCGATCAGAAGACCGTGGTGCGCGGGGGCTACGGTGTCTTTTTTGATCGCGTGCCACTGAGTGTTTATGCCTTCGGCATGTTCCCTGAACAGATTCAGTCGCGCTATGACGTGAATGGCAAGCTCATTGGCGCGCCGGTGCGCTTCGCCAATCTGACGGGCGTCTCAACCGCGCGCGGCTCGAAGTTTGTGGGCGGCAAAAATCGCGCCGGCAACTTCGCGCCATCGAGCGAAACCTGGAGCGTCGAGATCGAACACGCGCTTTCAACCAAACTGAAGCTGCGCGCCAATTATCTGAATAGCAGTTCGGACGGCATCGTGACCGTGATCCCGCGCACGACGCCGGGGCAGGAAGCCTTGCTGCTGAATGGCAACGGCGCGTCGCGTTACCGCCAACTGGAACTGACCGCGCGCGTCACGCTGGGCGAAGGGCGGCATCAGTTCTTTCTGTCTTACGTCAACAGCCAGGCGCGCGGCGATGCGAATGAGTTCAACAGTTACATCGGCAACTATCCGTTCCCCATCGTGCGGCAAAATCAATACGCGCGGTCGAACGCCGATTTGCCGCATCGCTTCCTGGCCTGGGGCACGCTGAAGCTGCCGCAGCAGATGACCCTTTCGCCGATTGTCGAATACCGCAGCGGCCTGCCCTATTCGACCACCAATGCGCAGCAAGATTTCGTGGGCCAGATCAATGCCTTGCGCTTTCCGCGCTTCCTTTCGATTGACGCGCGCGTGACCAAAGACTTTCAGGTGACGCCGAAATACGCCGTGCGGCTCTCGTTGCGCGGCTTCAATCTGACGAATCATTTCAACGCGCTGGACGTGCATCGCAACCTGGGCGACCCGCGTTATGGCGTCTTTTTTGGCAATTACCACCGGCGGTTCATGCTGGATTTCGACTTGCTGTTTTAAGCCGTAACGCCGTGCTGCTGTGGCAGGGCAGCAAAGCAATTGGTGCATAGTTAAAATCCGCACCTCGCTGGCAGCCGGTTGTAGATGTGGAGTATGATGCGGCGCGATTGATGAGTTGGCTCCCCAGCCGCAACGTGCGCGGCGACAGCGTTAAAAAAATGCGCGCACCGAACCCACGAGCAGCATTTTTGAGCAGAGAGATTTACATCGGAAAACGTGTCAGGCTGAGTTTGATCCCCCGATCGGCGCAGCCTTGAGGAGACGAAGCAATGAACCAGGCTGGACAAAAAACCGCCCTCAGTCCGCATTACCTGAACCCCGACCTGAAAAGCCCGCTGGCCCAGGAATTCGAGGACAAGCTGACCGACTTGATCGTCGGTCAGGATCGCGCGGTGCGCCGTTTGACCGGCTTATATCAAATCTATTTGGCGGGTCTCTCGCATCCGGGGCGTCCCATCGGCACGATGATCTTTCTGGGGCCGACCGGTTCGGGCAAGACGCGCGTGGTCGAGGCCGCCGCGCAGGTGCTCTTCGGCGATTCGATGCTGGTCACCAAGATTGATTGCGCCGAGTTTCAGCATTCGCACGAGATCGCCAAATTGATCGGCTCACCGCCGGGTTATCTGGGCCACCGCGAGACTTCGCCGA
This sequence comes from Acidobacteriota bacterium, assembly GCA_043740245.1. Lineage (GTDB taxonomy): Bacteria > Acidobacteriota > Blastocatellia > RBC074 > RBC074 > JACPYM01. The sequence continues at coordinate 7,095 of JAYUCP010000267.1, forward strand.
TGCTGACGCAGGAAAATCTGGATCGCTCGCACAACGAAACCAACAAGCTCTCGCTGCTGCTTTTCGACGAGATCGAAAAGGCCAGCGATGCGCTCTGGCAACTGCTGCTCGGCATTCTGGACAAGGCGACGTTGACGCTGGGCGACAACCGGCGCGTGGATTTCTCGCGCACCATCGTGGTGTTGACCTCCAACCTGGGCGCGCGCGAGATGAGCGAACTGATTTCGGGCGGCATCGGCTTCGCGCCCAAGGCCGGTGTGGTTGATGCCGAAGTGGATCAGAAGATTTATCGCACCGCGCTCGAAGCCGCGCGCCGCAAATTCTCGCCCGAGTTCATGAACCGCATTGACCGCGTGGTGGTCTTCCGCAGTTTGCGCGACGAACACTTGCGGCAAATTCTAGAAATCGAATTGCGTGCGGTGCAACATCGTGTGATTGATGGGATCGGCACGAAGTTCGTCTTCAAATGCACCGACGCGGCCAAACAGTTCCTGCTCGACGAAGGCATTGATTTCAAATACGGCGCGCGTCACCTGAAACGCGCCATCGAGCGCTTCCTGGTCTATTCGCTGTCAAATCTGATTGCGACCGACCAGGTGGCCTATGGCGATTTGCTGACAGTGGATTTCTCACCCGAAGTCGGCAAGTTGATCTTTGCCAAAGAGCACGGCGGCGCGCTGGTCACCACGGCCAGCGGCGAGCGCATTTTGTCTGAACACTCATCGCCTGCCTACACCAGCGGCTCTTACGCGCTGGCCGTGCCCGAAGCGGCGGCAGCCAGGGCGCGCGTCAGAGATGAAGATTGAGTTTTAGTTGCGACCGGAAAAATGAAAGGGACAAAGACCAAGCCAGTCTTTGTCCCTTTCCTGCTTCATACCAAACCATCCGCCACTTCGATTTCCATCCGCAACAGCGCCGAACTCAGCGTCTTGCCCTGCGGATCGGTCTTGAGCGAAACCGTCCCGCCGCCGCCCAGGCTCTCGTGTAAGAGAAAGTTCAGCGCCTGCAGATTGGGCAGTTCATAGCGTTCGACCGCGCCTTTGCAGATGCCGGTGAAATGCTGTTTGACGCGCGCGGCAGTGACGTGTGCGGCCAGCAGCGGGTAATACTCCGGTTTGAGCGCGATCAAACCGATGTTGGCGGTGTCGCCTTTGTCGCCGGAGCGGGCGTGGGCGATTTGTCGGAGTTGGATTTTCATAGCGGTTATTTCACCTGAAAAGTTTGGCTCTTGCCAGTTCGTCCATTCGTCACCGCAAACGATTTCTTCCCCGCATCCACCGACACGGTAATCATATGCGCGGCATCATTCTTGTCGTCCACATTCGCAATGAATTCTTCGGCCACGTTCTGCTCCGCCGTCAGCGTGATGTTGCGATGCCCTTGATACAACGCCTTGAGCGACGGCAATTCGCGCAGCGCCTTGATCGTGCTGGCCGAACCGCCTTTGCGCGCGCCGTTGTTCATGATCGCCACCGTCGGCTTGACGGCGGCGAGCAGCGCCGTGTTGTTGCTCGAATCCATGCCGTGATGCGTGGTCTGGTACAGATCAACTTCGCCGATCAGGTTCGTGGGGCAGGCCAGCTTGTGTTCGATGTTCCAGGTCAGATCGCCGCCGTCGAAGAAATCGAACGCGCCGTAATGCAGCAAAAACGCCACGCTGCGCGCATTGTCCGACGGGTCTTCGGCTTGCATCGTGGCCGTCGCGCAGGCCGGATTTTTCGCGCCCGCCATGCTTTTGCCCGCCCTCTTGTCCGTGATGACTTCGCGGTGCGCGGCCAACACCTGCAAGGTGACGGGTGGCAGTCCGGCGGCGCGTTTCAGCTTGATCGTATCGCCGGGTTTGAGCGTGATCGTCTTGTCTTTGGCGGCGGCGCGATAGGTGGCGTATTTCGTGGCGAAGTCTTTGTCTTCGGCCAGTTCAGTCATTGGCCCGTGGTCGTAAAAGTTGATGACCTTCACGCGTTTCGCCAATTCGGGGATGCCGCCGAAATGGTCTACGTGATAGTGCGTCATAATTAGGTGGTCAATTTGCGTGAGGCCTGCTTGCTTCAGCGCCTTTTCGATGCGCGTGGCGTCGCGTCCGTCAAAGCCTGGCCAGCCCGCGTCCACCAGGATGGATTCGCCGGCGGGCGTGACGATCAACGTAGAAGCGCCGCCTTCGACATCAACGTAATAAATGTCGAGCGTCGTGCGTTTGCTTTGCGCCAGCGTGAGCGCGGGCATTGCCAGCAAGATCAAGAATGCCAAAAGCTGTTTCATCGTGTTTTCTCCGAAATTGAGACCGTTTTGACAGGATGGACAGGATTAGCAGGATGGACAGGATTAGCAGGATGGACAGGATGAGACAAAGCGTGTTGCCTATCCTGTCAATCCTGAAAATCTTGTCCATCCTGTCGAAATTTACTTGGCCGGTTCAAGCTGTTTCATTTGCCGAAGCTGACCGCAAAAATGCCAGTGTCTCTTCCTGCTTCGCCTTCGTCCAGGCCGTCGCCGGATCGCTGCCGCGCGCCGACCACAAGAATGCCGCCGGATAACCTTTCTCAGCGACGTTGTTCAAGCGGTGCTGGATCGTTTGCTGCAAGCCCTGCCGCTTCAACTCCGGCCAATCGCGTTCGACGGCCGAAGCGAATTCGCCGATGAAGCAGGGGTAGTCGTCCGAATAGCTATGCTCCGGCAGCTTGCGTTTGTTTTGCGCGTAATAGTGAAACTGGTGCAGTGTCACGCCCAAGCCCGGCGAATCCCATTCGGCCAGCGTCTCGTGATGCGCAAAGCCGATGGTCGAACGGAAGGCGGCGCGGGCATTGATGCGCCGTACGCCTGCGGCAATGAAATCGCGCATGATCTCTTGTGGCACAGTCTGTTTGTCATCCGGCGGAATTTGCGAAGGCGCGAGGTTGCGCACACTTGTGCACCACTCCGGTTCGTTGATGAGTTCCCATGCATAGATCGTGTCTTTGTACTTTTCGGAAATGTCCAGCAGCGGTTCCAGCACGCGGTCAAAGAAGGCTGCGCGTTTGGCCGGGTCAATCACGATGTCGGCGCGGCCCTGTTTGACGACGGGCGTGTTGGCGACCGGCTCGCCCGGAAAGCACCAGTGAAAATCGAGCAGCGCCGGGACGAACTTCAGCTTCAGGTCGGCGCAGGTTTCGAGCACAAACGCGAAATCTTCAAACAACTGCTGGTGAAAGGGGTGCGCGGCGGGCAGGGCTTCAGCGTGCCAGCGCTGCTCCGCCAACTGCGGCGCGTCGGGCCCGAAGCCGTAATTCGTGCCGTCGCCCAACACGAACCAACGCACCGCGAATATGCCCATCGAAGCGAATTGCAGCAAATCCGCGACGATGTCCTGGCGTTGCCGCGCGCGCCATTCGGCCAACGGCTGGCCGCCCGTCCAGCCCGGCGGCGGGTCGCCGAAATCCCAGCCGTAATTGATCCACGGATAGTTGATGCCAACGAGAAGTGCTGTATTCATGCTTGCTCCGGCCAGAGAACAGTTCCGTCGTAAAGGTAGAGGGGAAGTTGCAGCCGCTGAAACTCCGCTTGAAATTCGGCCAGCACCGCGGCCGCGTCGGCGCGATGCACGGCGATGCCAAGCAGCTTGTCCACCGCTACGCGTTCGCGCACATAAACTTCATCGCGGCAGAGCACGACCCATTTTTCGCCCAGGTCTGCTTGGGTGATCACGGGCAGCGCGGGGTCTACGAAGACCGTGAACCGGCCCGGACTAGAGATTGTGTAGAGCGCCGATTGATCGCCAAAGCGATGCAAAAAGACCAGCCGGTCATAGGCCTCGGCCAAGCCTTCGGCCATGATATTGAGATCGGAGATGACCGAGCCATCCGCGCAAACCCCCGGCGCGACAAGCCCATGACGCAGGATGCCGGCGAGCCGGTCGGTCGGCGCATGATGTTTCCTCGAGTAGCGTGCGGTGTTGTGGAAAAGGTCGCCCGGTTTCCATAAGCGCCGGAGTTTGTTGTGCGTGTTGGTTGCCGAATTCATGGGGTGTTCTTCAAAGCCGGTTATTGATAGGTGTCACGCACGTGGCCGACATGGGCGATGTTGATGGTTTGCTGCTTGTCGTCAATCTGATAAACCACCCGGTAACTGCCGACGCGCAGATGCCAACTGTCCTGTCCAATCAAGCAAAGGCTGCCACGCGGGCGCGGTTCTTGTGCCAACGCGGCAATGGCATCACGCACGCGCTGATACTCGCCGGTTGGCAGGCGTCCAAATAAATCCAAGGCTTGGCTATCGAAAAAGACGCTATAAGTCATTTCGCCTGCTTTCGATCTCTTTGATGGCTTGCTCAAATGGAATTCGTTCGCCGGGATGCGCCAGCGCCTCGTCTAAGGCGCGGATGGCGTCATACAGATCCAATTCATCGAGCATTTTTTGATAGGTCTCGACATCTATAAGCACCGCCGTGCGGTTGCCTTGCGGATCAATCACAAACTGTGTTTTTGCTCCTGCCATTTTGTTTAACTCCTCTTGTTTAACTCCTCAAAGTTGGGATTGCGGCGGCGATTTTCCCTCAATCACCCTTCCACATTCAACTCGTTAATCAGCCGGTGCAAATACTGGCGGCTGATTTTCAACCGGTGCGCCGCTTCAGAACGCGAGTTATTGCATTCGCGTAGCGCCTGCCGCACCAAGTCGCGCTTGAGCGATTGAATCGCTGTCTCAAATGACAAGTCAGGCGGCAGCGCGCCGTTGATAAGCGCTACGCCAATTGAGGGCTGCGTGGACGCGATGGGCACGATGGTGGCGCTGCCCGACGGCGTAGACGAGGTGACGGGCGCGGCGCTGGATTCGGCCAGCACTTTGTTGGGCAGCACGGTTTCGTCCATGACGGGCGCGGTGCTGATGACGACGGCGCGTTCGATCACGTTTTCCAATTCGCGGATGTTGCCGGGCCAACGGTAATTTTGCAGCCGGTTCAAAAACGCAGGTGTGAAGCTGGGCGTATTGCGGCCGTGTTTGCGCGCGGCTTTGCTGGCGAAATGATTGGCCAGAATCGGCACGTCGTCGGGCCGTTCGCGCAACGGCGGTAGTTCCAGATTGACGATGTTGAGGCGGTAATACAGATCGGCGCGGAACTGGCCGTTCTCGACCATCTCTTCCAGATTGCGATTGGTGGCGGCGATCACGCGAATGTCCACGGTGAGTTGTTCCTTGCCGCCCAGCCGCTCGAATTGGCGCTCTTGCAGCACGCGCAGCAGCTTGACCTGCATGGCCGGCGTGAGTTCGCCGATCTCATCCAAAAACAACGTGCCGCCGTCGGCGAGTTCAAAGCGGCCCTGCCGCCGCGTTTGCGCGCCGGTGTAGGCGCCTTTCTCGTGGCCGAAGAGTTCCGATTCGATCAACGATTCGGGTAGCGCGGCGATGTTGCACGCGATGAACGGCTTCGTCGCGCGCGGGCTGGTGTTGTGTATGAAGCGCGCCAGGACTTCTTTGCCGGTGCCCGATTCGCCGGTGATCAGCACGGTCGCGTTGGTGTCAGAGACGGCGTGCGCCTGATCCAGAATGCGCGTGAGCGCTGGGCTGGAACCGACGACATCGTGTTTGCTGCGCTCTTCGTTGCGCAGCGCCAGATAATCCTGATGCAGCCGCGAGTAATTGGCGGCGCGGCGCACGATGAATTCGACCTGCTCGACGTTGAATGGTTTTTGAAAGAAGTCGAACGCGCCGTTCTGAATCACGACCTTGATGGCAGTTTCCTGTTCGTCATCGCCTGAAATCACGATGACCGGAATCGCCGAATTGAGACGGCGCACGGCTTCGAGCACACCCAGGCCCTCGCTGATGTCCTGCTCGCTGGGCGGCATGTGCAGGTCGGTCAGCACGACGTCTACGGGCTGGCGTTCGAGCAACTGCACCGCCTGCGTGCGCGAGGCGGCTTGCAAGACGTTGTATTGCTCTTCCAGCGCCCAGTAAAGCTGTTTGCGAATCGCTTCCTGGTCGTCAATGACGAGGATGGTTTGTTTGAGTGGGTCGGACATTTTGTGTCGGTAGCCAGTCTTCGGTAGTCAGTGTGTCACTCAGAATGTTGAGCAATTGAGGCCGCCACGCGCGGTCAATCGCAGGATAGCGCGAGTGCGTGCCCCAGACAAAGTGAATGTAGAGTTGATGAAAGGTGGGCGGCATTGCTGAGCCCTGCTTTGCTGATGTGATTTGGCTCCGTTGTTTCTCACAAGCTCTATTTGAGCACTAACGTTGCCAAGACGTCTTCAAGTACCGTTTCCTGATTGGCTGAGATGTCTGGTGCTCCGATACAACAAACAAGGAGTTCCTTGATCGTTGGTTCCTCAAGGCAGCCTTCGTAAACCAACTGTCCTTTCAATTTTAACTCAAACAGTTTGTTCACATCTGCTTCGTAGAATTCATCCAACTGCACCCAGGTAGCTTTGCTGAAAAGGCAGTTTCCCTTCGGCAGGTAAAAATTGCGAAACCGGTCTTTTGGCTGGCAGCCCGGGGAAAGACCTTTGTTGTGACGTTGCGAAGTCGTTTTTACGAAGATGTAGAATCCGCGAGTGCCGTCATTCAAAATGACGAGCAGCTTGGGGCTTTCGCCCCCATCCTGAAACTTAAACTCTTTGTCGAAGAGAACTGTTCCGGGTGTCATGCGTAGTGGGCGAGCATTTCCTGATGCTCTTTGGCTGCTTGTAATATCTCGTGATCGGCTGAAGCTGTTACCGCATATTCGTAAGGAATGGCTTGGTTTTTCCGCTTTTCTATTCGATATACGCGATCCCAGGGATGCGCCGGTAAATGCGTCGAGTCAATCATTTCATCAGCTTTCATCAGTGCGTAGCGATCGGCAATCTCCTTGAGCAAAGCCAATTCCCGTTTGGAAAACGAACTCGAATCAAATTCGGCTTTTGGATTGATATTCAAAGAAAAGCCACCGTTTTTGAAGTATTGCGGTTCGAATGAAACCTTTTCGGCCATGTCCGGCTTTGGCTCTTCGATCTCTTGCTGAAGCTCAACCGGCACCGGCCCTTTAGGCCACGCATAGTATTGCAGGCCAGTAACACTGCGACCGGTTTGCGCAAAATGCTCAAAGTCGAGATGGTAAAGGAGCTTAAAAAGTTTGACCTTATTGCACAAAGAGGTCTCCTGGCAGAAATAGATAATCGCGTTAATTAGCTTTTCTCTGTGGTGCGTAATAATCATAAGTCCTCTCGTAAACGGGATGATCTTAGGCCGGCTACTGCGTCAATGCAAGAATTACCATTTTCAATTCTTCACACTGCCGCCGCCTGCTTTTCCGCCGCCTTCGCCTCACTCGCCTGCAACGGCAACGTCACCCGAAACTCCGTGCCCACATCCACCTGGCTATTCACATCAATGCGTCCGCCGTGCTGTTCGATGATTTCGCGGCAGGAGTACAGGCCCAGGCCGATGCCTTTTTTCTTGGTCGTGGCGAAGGGCTGGAACAAACGGTTGCGCATGAAATCTTCGGTCATGCCTTTGCCGGTGTCGGCGACCGAAAGCAGCGCCTGGCCGTGCTCGATGCCGGTCAGCACGAAAAGCGTGCCGCCGTCGGGCATGGCTTCGAGCGCGTTGATGACGAGGTTTTCGATGACGCGTTCGATGGCTTTGCCGTCGGCGGTGGCCATGACGTTGGGCGTCAGTTTGGCGGTAACGTTGTATTTGCCGGTGGCTTGTTTGGCGGTGCGTTGCAGGACGCGTTCGACCAGATGCGTCAGGTCGGATTGTTCGCGCACGCGTTTGGTGGGGGTGCGCGGGTCTGAGAGTTTGGCGACCAGGTTGGTCAGGTTCTCGACCGTGTCTGCGAGCGTGCGCATGGCGTCTTCGCGGAAGCCTTCGCGGTGGAATTTCTTGCCCATGTTGTTGACCAGCAACGAGAGCGAGAGGATTTGGTTTTTCAGGTCGTGGGTCAACACGGCAGAGAGACGGGCGAAGGATTCGAACTGTTTCTGCTCGCCCTCTTTGCGCAACATCTCGCGCAACTTGGCGGCCATGCGGTTGAAGGCTTGGGCCAGCACGCGCGTTTCGTCGTTGGTGCGTACGATGATCTGATGATTGAGATCGCCGGAGGCAATGGCTTTGGCGCCGACGGTGACGCGGCGAATCGAATTGGTGATGTTGCTGATTAGGTAATAGACAGTCAGCGCCGCGACGGTCGCCAGCAGTGTCGTGACCAGCAGCATGATGGCGCTGTTGCGTTCGAGGTCGGCGATGGCCTGGTCGTAACGTTCGAGGATGATGATCGAAAGCTTGGGCGCGGTCGCGTGCGTGCGGCGGCGCAGAATCCAATCTTCCCACTGCTGTTCCTCGCGGCCTTCGCCCAGCATTTGCGTGAGCGGCGTTTGCAGGGCGGGGAAGGCTTTGCCATATGGCTGCCCCAGCGTTGCCGGATCGTTGGCGTATAGCACCGCGCCTTGCGGGCTGACCAGCACGCTTTCGCGCCAGGTCGGGCGGCTGGGCGTAGCCTCAACGCTGGCTGTGTTATTCGCCTGTAGGCCCGGCGGGCCTGCCGCGTCACGCAGCAATTGGCCTACGCGAACTTTGGCCGCAAGCGCGCCGGGCGCGCTCTTGTCATCGGCTTGCAAGGGCGCGATCAGCCATAGATAGGCTCCTTGCTGCGCTTCGATGAGTTCGGAAGTGTGGACGGTCTGTGCGGTCAGCAGCGCGGCCAAGCCATTGAATTTGTCTTCGGCGGCTAAATCGCCACTGGCGAAAAGCGTTTGCGGGATGCCATTGGCATTGGTTTGCGTTTCGAGTTTGAAGAGCGGTTCGCCAGCCTGGTTGAGCGCCAGCAAGGTTGAGTAATGCTGTTGCTGCGCGAGCAGGAAGGCCGACAATTCTTGTCGCAAGGTGCCGTCGGGTAAGGTGCGGTTGTTCTGTGTCAGCAAATTGCTATAAATCCGCAACGGAGCTTGCCGTGTCAATTGGGCCAGACTGGCTTGCTGTTCCTGCAAGGCGCGGTCGAACTGGTCAGAGATTTCGCGCGCGCGGTTGTTGGCGTCGCGCCGCAACATCGAAGTGATCGTGCCGACAGCCGTGGCTTGCCAGCGCGCCCACAGCAAGAACATCGGCAGGATGGCGAAGACAAAGACGACGATGACGAGCTTGGCGCGAATGGGCATAGGGTCAGAAAGTCTAGGGAAGTCTGGAAAAGTCTAAGTGAGTTGCCAAATGTCTTTTGAAAAAAGATTCGACAAGAGAATCTAGGCAAAGGAATGAGGATCGTTGCCCAGCATTGCTATTCCCTTGCCGTCATTCCTTTGCCAACTGCCATTTTTGGGTGGCCATAAAAACAGAAAGCCTGGAAAAGTTGCAACAGGCTTCCCAGACTTTCCTAGACTTTGTTTTACTGCTTGGCCGCTTCCGGCGGCTTATTCGCATTTTCGGCCAGGAAGCTTTTCTCTTCCATCTGAACGTTGTACGCGACCTCGATCACCTTGCGTTCCTCGATCACTTTGTCGTTGGCATACACGCGAATGCTGCGCGGGACGATCGTGTTTTGCACGGGGAGGAAATCCGTGAAGTAGAGCCGGTATTTGACCGGGGGCGCTTCGGGCGCGGGCTGCTCTTCGTAATGCAGATAGATGATGCGGCCGGTGCGGCGGCTGATTTCGTAGCGCGTCTTGGTGCCGGTGGGCAGCGTCATCTCAATCAAATCGGTTTCAATCGGGCCGATCTTGTTGCTGCCGACCAGTTCGAGCTTGGCTTCATTTTCTTTGTAACGGAGCAAGGCTTCGTAACTGTGCTCGTGCGCGGCGCGAAAGGCGCGGGCGGTCTCGGCGCTCGGTTCTTGCACCTCGCCGTTGCTGATGCTCCAGGTTTTCTGGCCGTCGAAACCGAGCAGGTAACGTGTGCCGGGCAAATCCAGATCAATCAGAATCAAATCCTCGTTCAGTTTGGGCTTGCGCAGAAATTTGCTGGTGATGCGGCCATCGCGCACGCCTTCGGCCGTGAAGAACTTGACGTTGGCCCGCATTGTCCCGTTCTTCTGAATCGCTTGCATCACGGGACGGCTGCCATACGCGAAGATGGCCCGTTCGACTAGATCTTCGGGCTTGACGGTTTTGGGCAATGGTTTGGCGGTCTCTTGCTTGGTCGCTTCCTGTTTGGCTGCCTCTTGTTTGCCCGCCTCTTGTTTGCCCGTTACCTGTTTAGATGCTGGCGCGGTGGCCGGTTGCTGAGCCGGTTGCTGGGCTGGTTTGGCAGGGGTTGCTTGTGACTGCGCCAAGCTACTGCCGCAGGCCAGTAAAAAGATGGTGGCAACACATAGTGTGCTGCGCGGTTGTTGCTTAAGAATCATTTCGTTTGACACCTCTATAGACGCTACCTAGACTGCACGTTTTAATTTTGCAGATCATAGCTTACAGAACGTACCTGCCGCTACCCCTTGCGCGAAGGGGGGCGGCAGGGCGCTCAACATTCAAGCAATTAATTCAAGAGGAGAAGCGCATGAAAATAGGAATCCTGGTCGGTATGGAAAGCACCTTTCCCCCGGCCCTGATCGAAAAGATCAACAGCATGGACGCGGGTGTGACCGCCGAATTCGTCACGATTGGCGGCGTTCAAATGGATCAGCCCAACGAATACCGCGTCATCTTCGACCGCATCTCGCACGAGATACCGTTCTATCGTTCGTACCTCAAACACGCCGTGCTCAACGGCACGATCGTCGTCAACAATCCATTCTGGTGGTCAGCCGACGAGAAGTTTTTCGGCTATTCGCTCGCCAATAAACTCGGCCTCGCCGTACCGAAAACGGTGTTGCTGCCGCAGAAGGCCTATATCAAAGGCGTGACCGACGCCAGCCTGCGCAACCTGGAATTCCCGCTCGATTGGGACGGCATCCTCGAACACATCGGCCTGCCGGCCTTCCTGAAACCGCACGACGGCGGCGGCTGGAAAGATGTTTACAAGGTGCACACCAAAGAAGAGCTTTGGCAGGATTACGACCGCACCGGCACGCTGGCGATGACCTTGCAGGAATTCATTGACTTCGATGTTTACACGCGCTGTTACTGTGTCGCGCGCAGAGAAGTGCTGGTGATGCCTTACGATCCCAAACACCGCCGCTATGTGCCGCGCGACGAATACCACCTGCCGCAGGAATTGGAAGACCGCATGATCCGCGACACGATTCTGATCAACGAAGCGCTCGGTTACGATCTCAACACGGTCGAATTCGCGGTGCGCGACGGCGTGCCCTACGCGATTGATTTCACCAACCCCGCGCCCGACGCCGACATCTGGTCGGTGACCGAACCATATCACCGCTGGGTCGTGGATGCGGTCGCGCGCATGCTGGTGGATTACGCGCTGAATGGCGCGCCCACGCTCAAACATCATCGCTGGCATCGCTTCCTCAATCCTGAAATCAACGAACAGCCGGTGCACCTGACGGGCGCCGCGCAGATTGCCACGTCCGCCACGGCGGCGCTCTCGGCGGTCGTGGATGAGATCAGCGAACCGGTCAAACCGAAGCGCGCCAGGAAAGTGACGAGCGAGTTGAAGAAGCCGGCCAAGGCCGCGAAGAAAGCCGTCAAGAAAGACTAACCCGCCAATCAAGCAGTTGAAGCCGTGGCGGGACTGTGTTCAAAGCGCAGTTCCCGCCATGGCTTTTTCGTCGCTGCCGCTACGTTCTCACGCCGTCTTTCCTGCCGCCTGATTTTGCGCAGTAATGTTCAGCCAGCGTTCGCCACAACTACATGGACAAATCCGGCAACGGGCTGTGCGGAACCGCTCAGTTGCCATCAATCAAGCGTTCGGGAATGGGAAAGGGAATGGTGCCGTGATGACTGGTGAAATCCGTGAGGCTTGCCGTGTGGCGGAAAGCTGTCAGCCGCCGCAAAAAAATGTGCGGTTGCGCGCGTGGCGCTCTGCGTTCGTTGGTGCTGCGATTTGTGGTTGGTTTGTGCTGGGCAATTGGTGGGCATTGATCGGCGGAGCGGCTGTCCATGCCAACGACTGCGGGGCCAACGACCGCCGCGCCAATGAATTTGCTGCCCTGGTGTTGGGTCAACCAGTCGAAGCAGTGCTGAGCGGCGGTGAGCAGCACAGTTACCCGCTGGCGCTCAATGCCGGACAATACGTCGAGGCCGTCATTGAGCAGCGCGGCGTGGATGTGGCCGTGACCTTGCAAGGGCCGGAGGGCAAGGCCCTGGCGCAATTCGACGCCGACAGCCGTCCGCGCGGCAAAGAAACCGCCGCGCAGATCGTCAATGTCGCGGGCACGTACCGGCTGCTGGTCGAAGCACGCACGAGTAATGCGGCAGCAGGGCAATACACGATTCAACTGGTAGCCCTGCGCGAAGCCACAACACAGGATCGCGCCTTGCAGGAAGCGCGCGACCAATTCGCCGAAGCGCAACGGTTGGTCAGCGGCGGCAAATTCGCCGAAGCCCAGCCGTTGTCCGAACACGTGCTGGCCGCGCGCGAACAGGCGCTGGGGCCGGAGCATCCCGATTTGGCCGCCGCGCTCACGCGCTTGGCGACGATCTTGCGCAACCGGCGCGAACTGGCGCGGGCCGACGCGCTCAATCAACGCGCGCTGGCAATTGCCGAAGCGATGCCGGCGCCGGGGCACGCCGACCTGGCGCAAATCCTCAACGAGATGGGCGCGCTTGCGCTCAGCCGCGGCGATTTCGTCAAGGCCGAACCGTTCTATCAGCGCGCCATCGCCATCTGGGAACAAACCGTAGGCCCCAATCATCCCAACATCGCGCGCAGCCTGAGCAACCTGGCCGCCATTTACGGCCAGCGCGGCGATTACGCCAAGGCCGAGCCGGTGTTGCGCCGCGCGCTCGCCATCCGCGAACAGGCGCTGGGGCCGGAGCATCCCGATTTGAATGTCACACTCACGCTGCTGGGCAATGTCCATTTTGCGCAGCAGCAATACGAACAGGCCGCGCCCTATTACCAGCGTGTGCTGCGTGTGTTAGACCAAGCGTCGGCACAGGCCAATCCGCAACAGCTCATCCCGGTGCTCAACAATCTCGCCAGCATTTACACCGAGCAGGGCGAGTATGTGCAGGCCGAAGCCTTGTACCGGCGCGTGCAGCCCTGGCAGGAAAAAACGCTGGAGCCGAATCATCCGCAAACGCTGACGACGCGGTTCAATCTCGCCACGCTCGCGGCTTATCAGGGCGATTTCGCGCGCGCGCGGCAATTGCATCAGGAGGTGCTGACGCTGCGCGAAAACGTGCTGGGGCCGGAGCATCATGACGTGGCCGATTCGTTGCGCAATCTGGCGCACGTTTACGCGGCGCTGGGCGCAACGCCGCAAGCCATCACGACGCTGGCCCGCGCGAACGAAGTCATCGAATGCAACATCGCCTACAACCTGACGGCGGGTTCCGAAAGCGCCAAGCGCGCCTATCTGGACACGGCGAACGAAGAGACCGACCGCACCATCTCCTTGCACCTGCGCGCCGCGCCCAGCGACGCCACAGCCGGACGGCAGGCGTTGAATGTGATCCTGCAACGCAAGGGGCGCGCGCTCGATGCGATGGTGGATAGTCTGGCGAGCCTGCGCCGCCGCGCGACGCCCGCCGACCGCGCCTTGCTGGATCAATTGAAAACCACGCGCACCGAAATCGCCCGGCTGTCATTGGCCGGGCCGCCGCCGCGCACGCCGCTGGCCGAGCACCGCGCGCGCATCAAGGCCTTGGAAGAACAGCGCGACCAACTCGAAGATCAGATCAGCCGCCGCAGCGCCGAGTTTCGCGCGCAGGCGCAAACGGTCACGCTGGACGCCGTGCAGGCCGCCATTCCCGACGGCGCGGCTCTGCTCGAATTCGCCAGCTACCGCCCGTTCAATGCGCGCTATACCAAACAGAGCGAAGCTTACGGCGCGCCGCGTTACGTGGCGTATGTGTTGCACCGCACAGGCGAGGCGCAGGCGCTTGATCTGGGCGAACAACAAACGATTGACGCGGCGATCGAACGTTGGCGCAAGGCCTTGCGCAACCAGCATGCGGCCGATGTCAAAAAGTATGGGCGTGCGGTTGACCGGCTGGTGATGCAACCGTTGCGGCCCTTGCTGGGGCAGACGCATCGCGTGTTGGTTGCGCCCGACGGTTCGCTCAATCTGATTCCCTTTGCGGCGCTGGTGGATGGGCGCAACGAATATCTGATCAAACGTTATCATTTCAGCTATCTGACCAGCGGGCGCGACCTGCTGCGCTTGCAGATCAAACAGCCGAGCCGTCAGGGCGCGCTGGTCATCGCCAATCCCGATTTTGGCGAGAGCGTCATGCCCGGTGCAACGGAACGCGGCCTGGTCGCGCGCCCAGCGAAAGCCACCGCTGATGACGCCAACACTTCGATCCTCTCGGTCGCCTTTTTCCCCGCGCTGCCGGGCACGGCGGGCGAGGCCGACGCGCTTAAAGAACTCTTGCCCGAAGCGGCCGTTTACAGCGCGCAAGCAGCCACCGAGACGCAACTGAAACAGGCCGACGGCCCCGCCATCCTGCACATTGCCACGCACGGTTTCTTTTTGCCGGATGCCGCGCCGTTGACGCGCGCGGCCTCAACGGATGCGCTGGCGCGCTTGCAACTCGGCAATCCGTTGCTGCGTTCGGGGCTGGCGCTCGCCGGGGCGAATCAACTCAAAGGCGGGCCTCCTGGACAAGAAGACGACGGCATCTTCACCGCGCTCGAAGCCGCCGGGCTGGATTTGTGGGGCACGCAATTGGTCGTGCTCTCGGCTTGCGACACGGGCGTGGGCGAAGTGAAAAACGGCGAAGGCGTTTATGGCTTGCGCCGCGCGCTGGTGCTGGCCGGGTCTGAAACGCAGGTGATGAGCCTGTGGCCGGTCTCGGACGCGGTCACGCGCGATTTGATGGTCGCCTATTATCGCGGCTTGCGGCAGGGTGAAGCGCGCGCGGCGGCCTTGCACCAAGTGCAATTGCGCATGCTGGAACGCGCCGAACGCGGGCTGACGCCGGAGGGGCGCAAGCAGCATGCGCAACACGCGCGCGATTACAGCCATCCGTTTTACTGGGCCAGCTTCATTGTTTCTGGTGAAGACGCCAAGCTGGCTGGCGAGGCGGGTTATGGCATAACCGCGCGGAAGTAGCGTAGCGCTGACATAAGCAGAGCACTCTTCATTCTCAACTCTCCCTTCTCAACTCCTTGCAGGAAGGCCTTGCCAGCCAGTTACTCGCGCCAGGGAGTTGAGAAGGGAGAGTTGAGAATGAAGAGTGTCAGCGTCCCCAGCCTGCTTTAGCCGCACATTTGTTTGTAATCAAAAAGTGGCGGCCCCCACTTGAGTTGTAGTGCGCGCCAGCGCCTCGGCAGCGGCCGGGATGCGCGCGCAGCTTCCCCCGCCCGCATTTTTGCGGCTCCGCCCAAACCCGGTTACCCGAAGGCCTTGGCCTTGCCAGACTTCGGTCCCGCCACTCTCAGAAGGTTAAAGCCATGCGCACAACCCCCCTGCGAGCGTTGCTCGTGACGCTTCTTTGCTCGACGTTGATGCTGACGGTCTGGAGTTTGCAGCCAATCCCGTTACGCGCAGCCAAGCCCGCCGCCACGTTCGGCATCATCACCGTCACCACCGCCAACGACTTTTACGGCGATGACGGCCACTGTTCGTTGCGCGAAGCTATCGAGGCGGCCAATACCAACACGCCGGTTTGGGAATGCGCGGGCGGGGCCGACGGCCTGGACACCATCCTCTTCAACCTCGGCGCGGGCACGCCGGTGATCAACGTGACGCTGGGAGCGTTGCCGGACATTACCGAGCCGCTCGTGATTGACGGCGCGTCGGGCGGCGCGACGCGCGTTGAATTGAACGGCGCCGAGGCCGGGGCCGACGCGAGTGGGCTGATCGTTGACGGCGGCGGCGTCACCGTCAAAAGCCTGGTCATCAACCGCTTCGACGGCATTGGGATTTATTTGCGCAGCAGCGGCAATGCGGTGCAGAACTGTTACATCGGCACGAACGCGGCGGGCACGACGGCGCTGGGCAATCTGTATGACGGCATCACCATCGAAGGCGCCGACAACACCACCATCGGCGGAACGTCCGCGGGGCAGGGCAATGTGATCTCCGGCAATGGCGGCTACGGCGTGGGAATGACCGGCTCGTCGAACAATCTGCTGCAGGGCAATCTCATCGGCACGAACGCGGCGGGCACGGGCGCGCTGGGCAACAGCATGGACGGCGTCCAGCTTGACAGCAGCGACGCCCCTTCGACGGGCAACACCATCGGCGGCACAGCGGCGGGCGCGGGCAATACGATAGCCTTCAACAGCGGCAAGGGCGTGAGCCTCAGCGACAATGCGACGCTCAACAACCGCAGCGCGGCTAATCGAATTTATGGCAACGGCCTGCTGGGCCTTGATCTCAACAACAACGGCCTGACCGCCAACGACGCGGGCGATGCCGACACGGGGCCGAATAATTTGCAAAACTTTCCCGTGCTCACGTCGGTCAGCGCCACGGGCACGATTCGCGGTTCACTCGACAGCACAGCGGGCAACAGCGCTTATCCGGTGCGGCTTGAATTTTTTGCCAACACCGCCTGTGACAGCGGCGGCAATGGCGAGGGCGAAGCCTATCTCGGTTTCACCACGCTCAGCGCGCCGGGCAATTTCAGCGCCAGCGTCACGCTGGTGGCGGGCAAGAATTTCATCACCGCCACGGCCACCGACAACAACGGCAATACCTCTGAGTTTTCGGCCTGCCGCGCGGTCAACAGCGCGCCCACGATTACGGCCAGTGCGCCGCCGGCGCGCCAACAGGCCAGCCCCGGCTTCAATTCGCAGATCGCCACCGTCAGCGACGCCGAACAGGCGGCGGCCACGCTGGTCGTGCTCGCCAACGACGAAACACTCTTCACAGTCAACGGCGTGACCATTTCGAACATCGCCATCAACGCCAGCGGCCAGGTGACGGCGGATTTTGTGGCTTCGTGCACGGCCACGAACGCGACGTTCACCTTGAGAGTGCTCGACAGTCTGAACGATTCCAGCACGGCGGCGTTGACCGTCAACGTCACGGCCAACAGCGCGCCGGTGTTGGGCTACAACGCGCAAACGGTGGCGGCGGGCGCTGCGCTGACCGTCAATCCGATCAGCGGCCCCAGCGATAACGGCGCGGTCAGCAGCATTGCTTTGTTGAGTCAGGGCGCATACACCGGGACGATCAGCATCAATAACAGCACAGGCGTTGTTTCAATCAGCAACCCCGCGCCGGGCGGTGTGCATTCGATCACGATTCGCGCGACCGACAATTGCGGCGCGTTCACCGATGCCACGTTTGCACTGACGGTGGAATGCCCGACGATTTATCTGGGCCCGGCGGACTTGCTCAGCGGCACGATGACTGCGCCGTACAACGAAACGATCACGGCCAATGGCGGCACGGGGCCCTACACCTTCAACATCGCCCGCACCGGCAATCCGCCGCCGTGGCTGAGTTTGTCGCCCAGCGGCCTGCTGAGCGGCACGCCCACCAGCGCCGGGGCGTTCACGTTCATCATCCGCGCCGTTGACGCGCTTGGCTGTGAAGGCTTACGCGCTTACACGCTGCTGGTTAATTGCGTGACGTTCACGCCCACCAGCCATGACTTCGATGAAACCGGCGGCGCGGGGACGATTAGCTTGAGCGCGCCGGGCGGTTGCACCTGGACGGCCGTCAGCAATGCCGCCTGGATCACCGTCACCGGCGGCAGCAGCGGCACGGGCAATGGCACGGTCAGCTATACGGTCGCGGCCAACACCGGCAACGCGCCGCGCACCGGGACGATCACCATCGGCAGCAATCTTTTTGCCGTGGAGCAGGACGCGCCTGGTGTCGAATTGAATGAGGATTTGGGCAACGGCATCCCGCCCGGCTGGACGGTCGTGGACGCGGGCGTGGGCGGCGGCAACGCGGCCACCTGGACGACGGCCAATCCTTGCAGTCAAACGTTTCCGTCGTTGATTGACGGCTCATTTTTGAGCGTGGATGTCTCGTGCTCTGGCCCTGGTTCTGTGCAGGATGAGTATTTGGTGCTGCCGCCTCTCGACCTCAGCGGGGCGGGGCGCGTGATATTGCGCTTCGACACGCAATTCAGCCTCGATCTGGGGCCAACGCACACCGGCGATGTAGATGTCAGCGTGAATGGCGGGACGCTTTGGAACAACGTCTTGCGGCTGCAAACAGTCGATGGCGCGCCGCTCACGCGCAGCGTTGACCTGACCAACGCCATCGCGGCCAATCCCACGAATGTGCTGCTGCGCTTTCATTACTACGGCCAACTGCCGAACCGGCCCACCCATAACAATGGAAGCAACCGGCCCACCGGCGGCACCAAGGTCATCTGGCCGATTGACAACGTGACGATCCAAAGTTTCGCTATCAGCCCGGTCAGCGTGAATGTGCTGACGGCGGGCGGCACCGGCAGCGTCAATGTCATGGCCGCCGACGGCGTGGCCTGGACGGCGCACAGCAACGTCAATTGGATCACGGCGCTCAGCAGCGGCGGCACGGGCAGCGGCACAGCGGCCTATCGCGTGGACGCCAACACGACAGGCGCACCGCGCACCGGCACGCTGACCATTGCGGAAAACACCTTCACCGTGAATCAAGCGGGTTGCGTGGCGCTGGTCTTTAGCCCGGCAACATTGAACAACGGCACAGCAGGGACGCTGTATAGCCAGCCGCTCAACATCAACGGCGGCACGTCGCCGTATAGCTTTTCGATTCTCAACGGCGCGTTACCCAACGGCGTCAGCCTCACGGCAAGCGGCGCGCTCGCCGGCACGCCCGCGCAAACCGGCACATTCAACTTCACCGCCGGAGCACAAGATGCGAACGGTTGCACAGGCAATCAGCCGTACACGCTGACTGTCAATTGCCCAGTCATCACCGTGAATCCCGCGACACTCAACGCGGGCACGGCGGGCATGGCGTTCAGCCAGACGTTCGCACAATCCGGCGGCAGCGGCACGATTGTTTGGAGCCACACAGGCACGCTACCCACAGGCTTGCCGCTGAATGCCGCGACCGGCGCACTCAGCGGCACGCCCACCGCGACGGGCACTTTCAGCTTCACCATCATTGCCACGGATGCGAACAATTGCACGGGCAGCCGCGCCTACACGCTGGCGCTTGGCTGCCCGACGATCACAGTCAATCCGTCCGTGCTGGCTGCGGGCACGGCGGGCGCGGCGTATAGCCAGGCGTTCACGCAGAGCGGCGGCAGCGGCACGATTGCTTGGAGCCACATGGGCACGCTGCCCACGGGGCTGACGTTGAATGCCGCGACCGGCGCGCTCAGCGGGACGCCCACCGCAACGGGCAATTTCAACTTCACGATCATTGCTGCCGATGCGAACAATTGCAGCGGCAGTCGTGCTTACGCACTGACCATCAATTGCCCGGTCGTCACGCTGGCCCCGGCGGCGCTGTCGAATGGAACTGTTGACGCAAACTACAACCAAGCAGTGACGGCGAGTCCGGCGGGCGCGTACAGCTTTGCCGTGACGGCGGGGAGCTTGCCTGGCGGAATCACGCTCAATAGTGCGACCGGCGCGCTCAGCGGTACGCCCACGGCGGCGGGCACGGCGAATTTCACGCTCACGGCAACGGGCTTCGGCGCATGCGTTGGGAGTCAGGCGTATGCGCTGACGATCAATTGCCCGGCGATCACGATCAATCCTGCCACGCTGCCGTCAGGTTCCGAAGGCGCGCCGTACAACCAGGCGCTGGCGCAAACGGGCGCGACAGGCGCGCTGGCGTGGAGCATCAGCGCGGGAGCCTTGCCCAACGGGTTGTCGCTCAATGCGGCGAGCGGTGTGCTCTCCGGCGCTACGCTGGCGGCGGGGACGTTTAACTTTACGGTGCGCGTCGCGGGCGGCAACGGTTGTTTCGGCGAACAGGCTTATGCCTTGATGGTCGCCAATTGCCCCGTGCTCACGCTCGCGCCGCAGGTCTTGCCGAATGTGCGCTTGGGCCGGGCCTTCAGCCAGGCGCTGACGGGCAGCGGCGGCCAGACGCCTTACACCATCAGCCTGAGCGCGGGCGCTTTGCCGGCGGGCGTCACGCTGGCGGCCAATGGTTTGTTGGCGGGGACGCCGGTGCAAAGCGGGACGTTCGCGTTCACGGTGTTGGTGCGCGATGCCTACAATTGCAGCGGGATGCTCAGCTATACGTTAGTAGTCGAACGCGGCCTGGTGCATGCGGATTTCGATGGCGACGGGCGCGCCGATGTGAGCGTCTGGCGGCCTGAGGCCGGCGCTTGGTATTCGCTCGACAGTTCCAACGGCGCGGCGCGGGGGCAAGCCTGGGGCGCGGGGTATGCGCCCTACAACGACGTGATTGTGCCGGGCGATTACGATGGCGACGGCAAAACCGATTACGCCGTGTGGCGCGGGCAGGATGCGTTTTGGTACATCCGCCAGAGCAGCAACGGGCAGTTCCTGCGGCGGGCGTGGGGCGCGAATTATGCGCCGTATAACGACGTGCCGGTGCCCGGTGATTATGACGGCGATGGCAAAACCGATCTCGCCGTCTGGCGGCCCGCCGATGGGACTTGGTATGTGTTGAAGAGTTCCGACGGTGGCTATCTGAGCGAGGCCTGGGGGACGCTGGGAGACATACCGGTGCCCGGCGATTATGACGGCGATGGCAAAGCGGATTTTGCGGTCTGGCGGCCCAGCGACGGCGGCTGGTATATCAAAAAGAGCAGTGGCGGGACGCAATCGAACCGGTGGGGTTCGGGCCTCGCGCCCTATTTTGACGTGCCGGTGCCCGCCGATTATGACGGCGACGGCAAGACCGATTGCGCCGTCTGGCGCGGCGGGGAAAGTAACTGGTACATCCTACAATCCTCGAACAGCCAGCAGCGGGCCGAAACCTGGGGCGCGGACTATGCGCCTTACCACGACGTGCCGGTGCCGGGCGATTACGACGGCGACGGCAAGGCTGACATCGCGGTCTGGCGTTCATCCAACGGGACTTGGTATGTGCGGCAAAGCTCCAACGGCACGGTTTTGGTGAAAGCCTTTGGGCAAGCGGGCGATGTGCCGGTGCCGGCTTATGGAGTGCGCTAAATCATAAGAAGGAATAGCAACTCAACCATTAGCCGATGGTCAGTGGCTAATCACTTTCGCGAAGAACCACTGATCATCGGCGACCTGGCAAGCTGCTCGTATTGATAGTCTGACCGAAAACCCGGCCTGAAAAAGTTCCTAACGGCCTCAGCAAAAATGTATCCCGCCGCATAACCAGCCGAGTGAGTTGCGCATAGGCAAAGCGGCAATCCGACAGCGGTGGGGCGCTGGTTGAATCCCGGCGGCACGATGCTTTACGCCTATTCGCGTTACGACACGTTGGGCAATGTGATCTCGGCCAAAGACCCCAACGGCAACGTCTCGACGGTCAGCTACACCGACAACTTCGGCGACGGCAGCAATCCTGACACAGGTTCGGGCGGCACTTACGGCGCGACCTTTGCGCTGCCGGCGCTGATTACCAGCCCCGCGCCAAATCCGGGCGAGCCGCAACACACGGCCAAGAGCCAATATGATTTCTCGACCGGGTTGCTGACCGGTTTCAAAGACCGCAACGGCATCAAAACCAAGACCGAATACAACGATTCATTCAATCGCCCGACGCACGTCATCTCGGCCAACGGCGTCGCGGCGGTCGAAACACACGCGCGGATGTATTACGCGCCGACGACGCAGTACGGCGTCACGCTCAGCCGCAACGATGTGATGACGGTTAAGGATCAGGCGACCGTGAACGATGCCGTGTTGCGCGGTTGGACGGTGACCGACGGTTTCGGGCGCGCGAGCGAAAGCTGGACGCGCCATCCGCAGGGCGATGTCAAAGTCACGACGCTTTACGATGGGTTGGGACGCGCCAAACAAACGAGCAATCCGTACCGTGTCGGCGATACGCCGGTCTACACGACAATGACCTACGATCTGGCCGGGCGCGTGACGGCAGTGGCGACGCCCGATGGCGCGGCGTTGGCGACCGCTTACGACGCCGCGAAAGTGCGCGTGACCGATCAGGCGGGCAAACAGCGCATCAGCGAGACCGACGGACTAGGACGCTTGAGCAAAGTCTGGGAAGTGACGAGTGTAGGCACGGATGTCGTGACCTTCCTCGGCGCCAATTCCAACAGCCATCTGACGGCTTATGGCTACGACGCGCTGGACGACCTGACGGCTGTCACGCAGGGCGCGCAGACGCGCACCTTTGTCTACGATTCGCTTAAGCGGCTGACTTCGGCCACGAATCCCGAAAGCGGGACGACCAGTTACGTCTACGACACCAACGGCAACCTGCTGAGCAAGACCGACGCGCGCACGGCTACGACGACCTTAACTTACGACGCGCTCAACCGCGTGAAGTCGAAGACCTACAGCGGCACGACCAGCGAAGGTATCAATGCGGCCAATGCAACGACGCCGGTCTATTTCAAATACGACAGTCAGGCGTTCAATGCGGGCGCGCCCGCCGGTTTCAATCGTGGCTTTGCGACCGGGCGGCTAGCGGCGATGAATTACAGCGGCGGCAGCCAGGGTGATTATCTCGGCTACGATGAATTGGGCCGTAGCGTGCGCAAGACGCAACAGACTGGCACACTCAACTATCCCATCACGGCGAGCTATGATCGCACCGGTTCGATGCTGAACGAGACTTACCCATCCGGACGCGTGGTCAATTACGCATACGACACGGCGGGCCGCGCCAATTCGGCGACGGGCACGCTGGGCGATGGCGTGGCGCGCAATTACGCCACCGGCATTACCTATTCAGCGGCAGGCCAAATGACGCTGGAACAATTCGGCGCGGCCACTACGCTTTATCATCGCCAGCATTTCAACAACCGCTTGCAGCTTTATGACGCGCGCGTCGGCACCGACAGCAACCCCGTCAACGATGGCAATAGCAGCAGTGCCTGGACGATGGGTTCGCAGGATCGCGGCTCGACGCAGTTGTACTACAACACGAATTATCTGATCGGGAACGGCGGCACGAATAACAACGGCAACATCTGGCGCATGGACACGTTCGTGCCGCTGGCCGCTGATCCGTGGACGGGTTGGGCGGCGGCGATTGACTATTACAATTACGATGCGCTAAACCGCATCACGCAAATCATTGAGCAAAGTTATGGCAGCGCGACGCAAACTCCGGCAGTGCCGATGCAGCAGGCATACTTGTACGACCGCTACGGCAACCGCACCATTGACGCCAATCTGACCTTTGGCGGCGCGGGCAATTCGACGCCTTACAATTACACCGTCCGGCAAATACCAGGCCGCGTCGAAGGCGAGGATTACGACTTTGGCGGCCAGGGCGTAGCTTACAACGACACCGAAGCCACCAACTTCGGCGGCCAATACCGCACCAGCGAATGGGTGGACATCGAAGCCAACGACGGCGGTTATACCATTGGTTACACGAACGGCGGCGAATGGCTGAAATACACCATCAACGTCACGACGACGGGCACTTATTCGTTGACCACGCGGCTGGGGTCGGCGCTGAGCGGCGCGACTTTTCACGTCGAAGTAGACGGCGTCAATAAAACCGGTTCACTGACGGTGCCCAACACCGGCAGTTGGACGGTCTTCACGACCATCATCACGCCCAACATCAGTTTGAGCAAAGGTCAGCACGTGATGAAAGTCGTGTTTGAAGGCACGGGCGGCGGCAAAGGCAACTTCAACTGGTTCGATTGGGCGCTGACTGCGGCGGGCGGCACGACCACGCCGACCAGCGCGATCAACAATCTGGTTTATGCGGTGAATGCGGCGAA
>JAYUCP010000268.1:0-30819 GCA_043740245.1 Acidobacteriota bacterium
CCCGGAAGAGGCGTTTCATTCCGATGGCATCACGCTCGTCGAGTGGGCGGACAAGTTCCCGCGCTGCCACCCGGAAGAGCAGCTCCTCATCCGGTTGGAACCGCTCTCCGCAACCAGCCGGCGGTGCGAGATTGCGACAACGTCGCCAGGGCTAGTATCGGTTGTCAAGGCGATTGAGGCGGCTTGGCTGGCGGGCTAGCTCGCCTATCTGAGTTCGTCACCTCCGGGCGTGCACGCCCAGGGCGTTTACATTTCCGCAATCGCCACCACCCCTGCGGCGGTGGTTCACCGGCTTGTGCGCTACTAACGCCGCCAACTAGCGCATAAGCCGCTAAACCCCTGGGGCAGGCCCAGGGGCGTATACATTTCCGCACTAATCCGCCATCTTCTCGGGTTGGGGCAGCCAGAAGCTGGCGATGAAGTTAATCAGGTAAAGCGTAAACGCGACCGCGGCGGCCGTATAGGCGACCTTGGTGGGATAGGGCGCGACGCCGGGCAGGAAGAAGGCGATCCACTGCGTAACGCCGGCGAAGCAGGTGCCGATCAAGCGTCCGCCGATATTGGCCGCGAAGCTCTCGCCCGTGCCGCGCAAATGCACCGGATAAACGCGCGGCAGATAGTTGCCCCAGAAACTCAACTGCGCCACGGTGCACAGCCCGGCGAAAAAGATGCCCCATTTCAACAGCGCCAGATTGCTCACCGCCGGGAAAAAGAACACCAGCGGCACGATGATGATGCCTGGCAACAGGAAGAGCCGCAGCAGCCGTTGCCGCGACGCAATGCGCACCGCCAGGAAGGCCAGCAGCATGCGCCCAACCAGCCCGCCCAACTCTTGCAAGGTCTGCACGCCCGCCACGGTGGATTGCACGAGTTGCGCACGCTGTGGCGGCGGCATCCCCGGCGTCGGCGGCACCAGCGCGGGCACGAGTTGCGGCAGTTGTTGAATCGCGCCGAACGCCGCGCCCAGGCTGCACGCGAAGAGCAACGCCGTCACGAGCGTCGTCAGTTTGAATTGCGGCTGGAACAGTTCGCCCAGCCACGGACGCCGCAAGGTGCCCGCCGCTTTCTTCTCCGCCCAGACAGGCGATTCGGGCAAGAAGGGCCGGATGAGGATCAACGGCAACGCCGGGATGATTCCCGAAATCAAGAGGTAGCGCCAATCGTCGTGCCCACCGTGAATCGCGGGCAATGAAGGCGCGATCTTCGCAATCCAGAGCGCCATCAGGCTGACCATAAAACCGCCGAGCGACGAGAACGCCTGCGTCCAGCCCAGGATGGTTTCGCGCCGTTTCGGTTCGGTGAACAACTCGGCCAGCCAGGCGACGGCGGCGACAAACTCGACGCAAACGCCGATGAACTTGGTGCTGCGCAGAATCAACAGCATCGGCAGCGACGTGGCAAACCCCGCGAAGAAGGCGGAAAAGGCGTAGAGCAGAATGCTCCACGTCAACACGCGCCGCCGTCCCAGCCGGTCGGTGAGATAGCCGCCCAGCAAACCGAAGATGCCGCCGCAAACCGCCGGCACATAAAACATCAGATCGCGCCAGTGCGCGTAATCGGGCGAGCCGAATTGCAGGCCGCCGAGTTGTAAGAGCGCCGGGCGGATGAGCAGTGGCAGCATCAGCAGTTCATAAGTGTCGAAGGCGAAGCCAATGGCGGCGATGATGCAGATGAGCCATTGGACAGAGGTTAAACGGGGTGCGGATGTTTCGTTCATTGTTGGTTGATGTTGCAGGGGTAACTAACTACCAAAGCATATCCTGCCGTTGCTCAACGGCAATCTCCCACCAGGTAATCACACGTGGAGAAAGCCGAATGACTTTGCCGCAACGCTGGGTTTTGGCTTTGAATTTAGGATGTCGCAAAAAACGTTTGATGGTCGCCGCTGTCGCTTTAATCGGGAATGCCAGCACTACCAAGGCATATTTGGGATGGCAAAGCTGCGGCAACCAGAAATCAAAGTCACGGGTGAAAAACGTCGCGCGCTTTTGCTGATGCAGATAACGGCGAATCTCTTGCAAATCAGCCCAATCGGGCCGTCCCACATCAACGCCGACCTGTTTGAAATGAAACCGCCAGCGCCGCAGCAACTCGGCTTGATCCTCGGTAATGTTGTGGTCGAGTATGATCACGCGGCTGTCTGGATTTGCAGGTCAACCTCTTTGATGATGCCGTTGCGCACAAATTGCAACGCTTCGGCCACAGCTTCCGGCGAAATCGCACCGCGATATTGCTCGGCAATCCGTTCCGCCGAATAACCGTCTTCGGCCAATTCCACCGCATCAGCCACCATAATGCGCGTGCCTTTGAAAAAAAGCCGCCCGCCACAGACGCGGGAATCAATCGCCAAATATTTGCCAATCTCTGCTCGTGCCATAGTTGTGCTCCTTACCGGCGGCCAATCTAGCGCAGGATAGCAACCAGATCAAAGTTCCGCGAAGTGTCGCTACGTTAGTGTGCCAGCGTCTTGCGGGCGCACCAACGATGTGATTCAGAACAGGTACTTCAACGCCAACTGAATCTGGCGTTGCGCGCCCGTGCCCGTGTCAGCAACCCAGCAGCACGATAGCTAGCAGATTCATCCGGTAGTTCATCGCAAAATCCTCCTATCCAAAATTGGCGCGGAGCGTGCGGAAGACGCGCCGCCGTTTGCCTTCAAGTTGTGGTGATAACGCTGATGTGGTGTTGATGAAAACGTGCCGAATGCGAGTGCGCGGCGTTGATCATTACTGTCTTTGAAGCATAACGCCCAGCAAAACTGGCGCGGATTATAGCAGACGAACCAAGCGATGCAATTGCCGCGCGGACCGTGCAATGATTAGCGCAGCGCTTTAATCTTTGCGCGTAACCTCAAGATAATTAAATTGATTGACGGCCTAAGCAACTCGACATACCTTAGCGGTGTCTGACGACCCACCGAACTACTCTTCGCAAAGCTTTTCAGTTACCTGATCGTCAGGGCGCCTCAATGAATCACCCTGATGAGCGACAGGCCTGAGAGATAAGAAGATTGACATAACACAACAAGCCGCCGGATTGTCCCCCCAAGACCCCTAGAGTGAAGTCGGCTTTTTTCAGAGTTCATTCTGCTTGTAGGCCGGAGTGTGCGCAGCAGCGCTTCGCTCCATCCGCCGCAAGCCTGTAATTTCCGGTCTGCTTGTAGACCGACTTAATGAAGGAGAGAAGGAATGCGATCCTCGAACCAACGCACCGCCTCATTGATTCAACTACCCACAAGCTGCAAAGCTATCATCCTTGTTCTTTTAATTTCCCTCTTTACTTTTGCCAGCACCGCGCTGCCGCAAACGTCTACTGCTAAAAATGGGGCTGAAAACGGCGCTGAAAGCGGATGGCATGGCTGGGTGAAGCGTGTGAGCACTGTCGCGTCTGCGCAATATGCCCGGCAAATGCTCGGTCGTTTAAGTTCCAATGCCGCGCACAATACCGCCGCGCCTGTTCAATTCAACTCGCTGACGTTATTTCTGGTTGTCGCCGAAAGTAATGGCACACGGTTCAATGGCAGAGTGACCGGCCCCGCCAATACTTCATTCAGTCTGCAATTTGTGACCGACCCAACGTGCGATCAGACGGGCACGGACGACTTGCGCGAGTTAATCGGTCGAACGAATCTATCCACCAATAACAACGGGTCGGCAAACTTCACGCTGACCTTCCCGTTTGCGACCAAACCCGGCGGCTACGTTTCGGCGACTGCCAGATTTGCGACCGGCTTGCTCTTAACTGAGAGTTGTACGATTGTCACTTCGCAGTCGGCGACGCCCACACCAACGCCTACGCCGGTTGCAACACCGACACCAACCCCTACGCCAGTGGCAACGCCGACACCGACACCCACGCCGGTTGCAACGCCGACACCGACACCCACGCCAGTTGCAACACCGACACCGACCCCCACGCCGGTTGCAACGCCGACACCGACACCGACACCAACTCCGACGCCGGTTGCGACACCAACTCCGACGCCGATTGCGACACCAACGCCCACACCCACGCCGATTCAGACAGGCGGCCCGACACCGACGCCCGTTCCAAGTCCGACACCTGATCCGCCCACTTTAGGCGGTGCGGGCGTTCCGTTCCCGATAACTTCGCAGTTGAGTGCGACGAAACTTGGCGCGGTGCTGGTTTATCCGATTTACACTTCCAGCCCGACTTCGCCGGGCACACAGAACACGCGCATTTCGCTCACTAATGCCGATAACCGGCTCTCAGTGACGGTGCATTTGTTCTTCATTGACGGTTCGTCTTGTAACGTGTCCGACTCGTTCATTTGCCTCTCGAAGAGTCAAACGGCCAGCTTCTTTGCGGCGGATTTCGATCCGGGTACGACGGGCTATCTGGTGGCGGTGGCGACTGATGACATCGGTTGTCCGGCGGCGTTCAATGCGCTGCTGGGCGAGGCCTTCGTCAAATTCTCGTCCGGTCACGAAGCCAACCTGCCCGCCGAATCCTTTACTGCACTCTCACGCAATCCCGCGAATTGCGACGGCAATTCGTTCATGGCGGAATTATCGTTTGATGGCGTCAGCTACAATAGGGCGCCGTATGTGTTGGCGCTGGATAACATCCCCAGCCGCCTGGATGGCAACGACACCTTGCTGGTGATTGACCGTTTGGGCGGCAACCTGGCGACGGGCTTAGCCACGCTGGGGTCGCTGTTCGGGCAGTTCTATGACGATGCCGAACGCGGCGTCAGCTTCAGTTTCAATCATAACGCCTGTCAGTTTCGCGGTTCGATCACGAACACCTTCCCGCGCATCACACCGCGTTTTGAGACCTTTGTGCCACAGGGCCGCAGCGGCTGGTTCAAGATTTCGCAGAATGGCGGCGCGGGTATCGTCGGGGCGGCAATCAATGCCGATTCATCCGGCGGCGTGAATACCAACGTGTTCAAAGGCGGCCACAATCTGCACAAACTGACGCTGACGAATACCACTGTCTTCACGATCCCAGTCTTCCCGCCCTCTTGCGGTTAAGCAGCCCCGGTCAACTTCAATTTCAAACCAGTGGGGCCAACGCGCAGCAACAGGCGCGTGGCCCCGCGTTTTTTCGGCAGGTGTCTGTCCAGCACGCCAGACGGCGTGAGATCGTAGCCCAGGCTGAGCTTGAACAATGATTGGCGTGACGCACGGCGGATCAAGGCGCAAACCCTAAGCCGTGTAGCAACTCACGAAAGCGCGCATCATTGCGCAACGGGTCGTAAACAGGGTCAATGCTCAGGTGAATCAGATGATCGGACTGCGCCGCATAGGCTTGTTTCAGCCAGGCAAAGGCTTCGTCGTGTTCGCCCAACCCAATATGAATGCGCGCCAGATAGACTGGTGAGACCCATTGTTTCTTGGCGTCGGCTTCCAGCTCCCGCAACAGGGCGCGCGCCTCACGCGGCTGCCCGGCCACGGCATAGGCATACGCCAGCCATGACTTCGTGGCATTCGTGCGGCTGCACTCGTAGGCTTTGCGGTACTCAGCGAGCCCTTCCTGATAATGTTGCTGCTGCAACAGGATGCCTCCTAGCACACGATGCGCGGCACTGGCCCAAAAGCCCGCCGGGTCGAGTTCGAGCGTCTTATTGGCCTGTGTGCGAGCGCGTTCGTATTGACGCGCAAAATAAAAGATATTGCCCAGACCTTGGCAGACCTGCTGCGAAAGCGGGTCTAGCTCCAGGGCCTGTCCGAGTACCGCCTCCGCCTCCGCAAATCTTTTCAGCCGCGCGAGCGCGCCAGCATAGTAATAACGGCCATCAATGAAATTGGGATTGAGTGCCAGCGTGCGTTTGAATTCCAACTCCGCCCCGGCCCAATCCCAGTCGTAGACTTTGGCCTGCGCCAGCGCGAAATGCGCTTCGGCCAATTGATCGTCCAGCGCCAAGGCCGTCAGGGCCGCTTGTCTAGCCTTGGGAATGGCTTCGCGCGGCGTCATGTATTGGCTGGAGAAATCTTGGTAAACCAGCGCGATGCCGCTGTGCGGGAGCGCAAAACGCGGTTCAAGCGCCAGCGCCTGATTGAATAACACCAGCGCCTTTTCGCCACTTTCGTGCGTAAGCTGGCGCTGAAAATAGCGGCCTTTCAAATAGAGTTGATACGCCTCGCTGTTGACCGCCGGGGGCTGGCCGGCTGGTTGCGTCGTCGCGCCACGCAAGGGCGGGCGCAACTTGAGCGTGACCTCGCGCACGATCTCAGCCTGCACGGCTTGCAGATCAGCCGCCGTTTTCTGATAGCGCTCGCTCCACAGTTGCGTGCCGTCAGAGGTGTCGGCCAATTCAGCGGCGATCAGCAAGCGTTCGCCTTGCCGTTGCACGCGGCCGGTGATGACGGCGCGCACTTTCAAATCTCTGCCCACCTGGCGCGGGTCAACTTCGCGGCCCTTGTAGGTAAAGACGGTGCCGCGCGCCATCACGCGCAAGTTGGGCAATTGCTGTTGCAGGTTTTGCATCAGGCTTTCGGTGAGGCCGTCAGCCAGATATTCCAGTTCGGGATCAGCCGCGACATTCACGAACGGCAACACAGCCAGCGTGTCGAAGCCGGTGTCTGTGTGCGTCGTCCGCCAAAATTTGTTCAACGTCACGCCTGCGAACAGCAACACCAGCAGCGCAACGCTTAGCGCCAGCCCTTTCCCGCGCGGGATCAGCCGCGTCAACAAGCGCCGGGATTTATCTGTCGGCCGCCCCGCCGCCTTGGTCGTATAGGCCGCAGCTTCGCGCGCGCCTGCGTCGGCTACGGCTTGGCCGACGCGCAGGCTGAGTGAAGGCTGGCCAGTCGGTGTCTCGCCCACGCGTTTCAACTGCGCGGCCAATTCAAGTTCCTGTTTCAGCTCTTTCAACTCGCTGGCGAATTCGGCGGCTTGCTGGTAACGCTGGTCGCAGTCTTTGGCCAGGACGCGCTTGACGATGCGCTGCAAGGCGGCGGGCACTTGCGGCGTATAGGTCTGCAAGGCGGGCGGCTCGCGTTCGAGAATCGAAACCAGCACATCCCCGGTCGTAGCTCCGGCAAAGGGCGCGCGGCCCGTCAGCAATTCATAGAGCACTACGCCGAGGCTGAAAATATCGCTGCGCCCATCCACCTCCAAACCGCGCGCCTGTTCGGGCGACATATAACTGATCGTGCCCATCAATTGGCCGGGATTGGTGTCCACCGTCGAAAAGGTTGCAGGTGCAGCGCTGGCCGCGCGCCCATCCGTCAGCTTCGCCAACCCGAAATCGAGCACCTTCACCAGCCCATCCGGACGCAGCATGATGTTTTCGGGTTTGATGTCGCGATGCACAATCCCCGCTTGATGCGCCGCCGCCAACGCGCTGGCCGCTTGCACGGCGGTGTCCAGCAATTCGCCCAAGGTCAGCCCCGCGCCTTTCAATAAAGAACGCAGCGTGCCGCCTTCGACAAACTCGGTGGCGAGGTAATGCACGAGGCCTTCCGGTGTTTGAGCTTCGCCGATTTCGTGGATGGTCAGAATGTTGGGATGATTGAGCGCTGAGATGGCGCGCGCTTCCTGGCGGAAGCGGCGCACGCGTTCGGCATCGCTGGTCGAGCGGCGCGACAAAAGTTTGAGCGCGACCTGACGGCCCAGGCGCGTATCGAACGCTAAGTAAACCGCTCCCATTCCGCCGCGCCCAAGCTCGCGCAGCAATTCGTATTGTCCGATGGTTTGGCCTGCCAGGGAGCCGGTTGGCACATCTGGTTCTGCCGCCTTGGCCCCTGCAGAAGTAGCGAATGCGCTTTCTTCCATGGAGTTACTTACGTCGCGTTGCGCCGCCCTGAAAGAATGAAACCGCACCTTGTAGTAACGAATTTATTCGTTACGTGCTGGCGCGTAACGAATAAATTCGTTACTACAAGGTGTTTTCTGAGGAGTGTTCTCGCGGCGGCATCATCGGATAAGTAGTGCGTCAGCTCAAGGCGGAAACCCGGCGTGCCGCAACAAGACTGCAAACCGGGGATCGCCACGCACCACGTCATAAATCGGATCCGTCTTCAACCCGCGAATCGCCGGCAAGCCTTCCTCAACGCATTTATCCATCAGGGCAAAATAACGATCCCAATCGCCCAGCCCGGCGGCAATGCCCGAATAGTGCGAGGGGGCGACATAAGTCTGCCGCGCCAGCGCCTTCAATTCCGCCTGATAGCGCAATGCTTCCGCGCGTTGTCCGGCCAGCCCGCTGACCAGGCCGAGAATGGAAATGACATCCGGGCTGCGCGGCGCTGCGGCGCGCGCTTTGTACAATTCCGCCAGCGCCTCAGCGTAGCGCCCCTGCACCATGTAACAAAACCCGGCGTAACACAGCGCCGTCACGTTGTTGGGTTGCTGTGCGAGTGTCTCGCGCAAGACGGCCAGCGCCTCGTCATAGCGGCGCGCGCGATAGAGGATGCTGCCCAATTGGATGTGCGTGGCCGGCGCGTGCGCGTCGAGTTCATCGGCCAGCCGCGCCTCGCGCACGGCTTCGTCAAAGCGGCCCAGCGCCCCCAACAGGCTCGAATACCAATGATGCGCGTTCGCGTAATTGGGGTTGAGTTCGAATGCGCGCTTGAATTGCGCCTCGGCCCGGTCCCATTCCCACGAAGTGTCGGTGAGCAGCTTGCCCAACGAAGCGTGCGCGTCGGCCAGTTGTTCGTCAATCTGCAAGGCGCGTTCGATGGCGGCGCGGGCCGGCGCCTCGACCTCGCGCGGCGGTTTCACGCGGTACGCGACGAGCGTGTTATAAGCGTCAGCCAAGCCGACATAGGCCAGCGCGAAAGCGGGGTCTTGCTCGCTCGCCTGGCGGAAGTATTCGACGCTCTTGAGCATGCCGTCGGCGGTGCGTTTGTTCCAGTGATAGCGGCCCAGCAGATAAAGCTGATAAGCCTCGCCGTTTTGCGTGTAGCGCGCGGCCAAACGCTGCTGCTGTGCGCCGCTCAGTTGCAGGCGCAGCTTGCTGGTGAGTTCGTGCACGATTTCGGTTTGCACGGCCTGCACCTCGGCCAGCGGGCGCGGATACCGTTCGCTCCACAGCAGCGTGCCGTCCCGCGCGTCCACCAATTCCACGCTGATGAGCAATTGTTCGCCCTGCCGTTGCAAGCGCCCGGTCACGACGGCGCGCGCCTGCAAAGCCTGGCCCACTTGGCGCGGGTCAACCTCGCGGCCTTTGTAAGCGAAAACCGCGCCGCGCGCCATCACGCGCAAGGCGGGCACTTGCTGCAAGCTTTGCATCAAACTTTCAGTAATGCCGTCGGACAGATAATCCATTTGCGGATCGTTGAGCGCGTTGCTGAACGGCAAGACAGCGATGGTGTTGAGCGTCTCACCGCGCGGCTTCAACCAACCGAAACCCCGGCCTTGCCGCCAACCCAGCACCGCAATTGCCAGCGCCAGCACGAGCGCCACCGCCACCCACGCCAGCCGTTTGCCCGAATGTCGCAAAGGTTGCAACAAGCGCATGAGCAATGGCCGCGACTTGTCGGCCGGCCATGCGCCCATCTGCGTCGTCAGCGAAGTCGGACGTTCCGCCGCGTCCTGTTCAGCACCCGCCGACTGGCCCACGCGCAGGCTTAACGACACTTCGCCAGCGGGCGTCTCCCCGCTGCGTTTCAGGCGCGCCGCCAATTCCAGCCTCTGCTTCAACTCTTTCAACTCGTCGTGTAATTCAACCGCGTGCTGGTAACGCGCGGTTGTATCTTTCGCCAACGCGCGGCTGACGATGCGTTGCAAGGCGGCAGGCACAGCAGGTGCCAGGCTGGCGAGCGGCTTTGGCTCGCGGTCGAGAATCGAGACGAGCACATCGCCTGTGGTAGCGCCCGCAAACGGCGCACGGCCCGTCAGCATTTCATAAAGCACCACGCCCAGACTGAAAATATCGCTGCGCTCGTCCACCTCCAAACCGCGCGCCTGTTCGGGCGACATGTAACTGACCGTGCCCATCACGATGCCGGGATTGGTGTGAATCGTCGAGAAGGTCGCGGCGGCAGCGGTCTTGGGCTGCGTCCCGGTCAGCTTGGCGAGGCCGAAGTCGAGCACCTTTATCAACCCATCAGGCCGCAGCATGATGTTTTCGGGTTTGATGTCGCGGTGAATGATCCCGGCTTGATGCGCCGCGGACAAGGCGCTCGCCGTTTGCAACGCCACATTCAAAGCTTCGCCCAGCGTCAGTTCCCCGCTCAGTAAACGCGCGCGCAAGGTCTGCCCGGCGACATATTCGGTGGCGAGAAAATGGATGCCGCCTTCGGCCCCCTCTTCGGTCAAGCCCTCGGCCCCTTTTTCGGTCCCCATCTCAGTCAAGGACGCTTCGCCGATTTCGTGGATAGTCAGGATGTTCGGATGATTTAGGGCTGAGATCGCGCGGGCTTCCTGCCGGAAACGGCGCACGCGTTCGGGGTCGCTGGTAAAGCGGCGCGGCAATAATTTGAGCGCAACCTGCCGTCCCAGTTGCGTGTCTTGCGCCAGGTAAACCGCCCCCATGCCGCCGCGTCCCAAAGCGCTTTGCAATTCGTAACGGCCCAGCTTGCGGCCCAGCAACAATTGCGCCGTTCCCTGCTCCAACATTTCCGCCGCGATGGCCGCCGGCGGCGCTGCCAGGAATTCATCATCAGCCGCTTGAAAGCTGAGCAGCGATTCGACTTCTTTCAGCAATCCTGTATCGCCCGCACAAGCTTGCTGCAAAAACTCCGCGCGTGCCGCCGCCGGTTGTTCCAGCGCGGCTTGCAGCAAGTCATCCACTTGTTGCCAGCGTTCAGGCGTCATCATTTTGGAAGGATGAGGGATGAAGGATGAAGGATGAAGGATGAGGGATGAAACGAGGGAGGCAGGTTTCGGTTCATCCTTCATCCCTCATCCTTCATCCCTCATCCTTCATCCCTCATCCTTCATCCCTCATCCCTCATCCTTCACTCATCTCGCGGCGCAGCCAGGCTTTGGCCGTATTCCAATCGCGCACCACGGTCGGCGCCGAGATGCCCAAGACCTCCGCCGTTTCTTCGACGCTCAATCCGCCGAAGTAGCGCAATTCGACGACGCGGCTTTTGCGCGAATCGAGCTTTTCGAGCCCTTGCAAGGCGTCATCCAATGCGACCAATTCGCCAGCCTGAGCCAACGCGACGGTGGCGGCGGCTTCGATCTCGACGTGCACCACTTGCCCGCCGCGTTTTTGATAGTTGCGCGACCGGGCGTAATCCACCAACACGCGCCGCATGGCCTGGGCCGCCACACCCAGAAAGTGCGCGCGGCTCTGCCAGTCAATCTCCTGTCCCAACAGTTGCAAATACGCTTCGTGCACGAGGGCGGCGCTCTGCAACGTATGGCCGCGCCGTTCGCCGCGCAGGTAATGGCCCGCCAGCCGGCGCAGTTCGTCATAAACCAGCGGCAACAGCCGGTCAAAAGCGGCCTGATCGCCGTTGCGCCAGTCGCGCAGCAATTGGGTTACTTGAGTGGTAGCAGGAGTCATGCACGATTCCTTTAGTTGCGGTGCAATCAGGGGGCAAGGAACGGCGCGGATTATAGCATCCATCTCGCGCCACGCCACGTCACGCCAAACCGCTGGCAGGGCTTTGCAAAGTAATCAGCGGTACAACGTGGCGTTCTTCGCTGACTCCCGAGGCCCGGCTCCTGCCTCCTTTTTCCCTTAAAAATAGGAATCAGGAGTCAGGCCTCAGGAGTCAGCACCTGCTTTCTGGTAGGCTTTGAAAAACGGTTTACGCTGCGAACTGGCACAGCCTGAGTAGCCACCAAGAAAAAAAGCCAGTCAGGATCAACCCTGACTGGCTTTTTGGCATTCACTTGTGTTGTCAGTTACTTGATGTTGACCTTCACCGTGTTGGCTGGCTTGCCATCCACGCGCAAGACCAAATCCAATTCGCCGCGTCCGATCAGGCTACGGGCGAGTAGCACGTTGAGTTGGTCTACGCCGACCAGGCCGCCCTGCTTGCCGGCGAAATCGGTTTGCATCGCGGTGCCGCCGATGGTCGTGCTGACGTTGGCCAGCGCGGTACGATTGCGGAAGCCGGAGCCATAGGCGATCAGATAAACCGTATCGGTCGCGGGGCCCAGATCAATCGGTTTGGTCACCCAACGTTGCGTGCCGCTGTTGAACGTGGCGACTGTCTCATAGGTTTGAGTTCCGTTGGCTTGAACGCGCAAGGCGACGGCGGCCACGACGCCCTGGCCGTTGGTGTTCATGGTGAAGAGGCCCGGCGCGACGGCGGCAATCGTCACATCACCGCCCGACAAGGAGCTATCGCCCGAGGTCACCAGGATATTCGCCAAACCCGCCGCTGTGCCCGTCGGGATGAGGAGGTTGATCTGTCCGCTCGAAACGAAGAAGAGCGGCGCCGCGCGCGTCACACCCGCGCTATCACGCACCGCTACGCTCGTACCCGCCAGCGTGGTCGGCAACGGCGTCGCAGTCGCCGCCAAGGTGGCCGTCGCCAAGCCTGTGCCGTATGCCGCAACGATGCCTTCGGCGGTCAGTTCGCCCGCACTGAAACTGGCGGCCGAGACGGTGGCCAACGCTTTGACCGGCGCGGCGCTGAGCGCCGACCAACTGCTGCCATTCCAGCGTGCAAGCATGTCGGCAGTCACTTTGTTGCTGCTGTTGTTGTAAGCTTCTGAAAAGTCGCCGCCGACATAGAGCAGGCTTCCCACGACGGTAATCGCATTCACCGTATGCTCCACGCCGTTGCCGCCAGCGCCCATGTTCGCGCCAAAGGCCGCCCAACTTGTGCCATCCCAACGCGCAATGCAGTTGGCGCTGGTCTTCGCGCCGTTGGTCATCCCGCCGATAAAATCACCGCCGACATATAAAAGGCCGCTGCTATACGTCAACTCCCATACGGTATTCTCAACGCCGTTGCCCATGGGTGTGGCGGAACTGCCCACGACGCCCCAGGCCGTGCCGTTCCACTTGGCGAGATTATTGGCGAGCAATTTACTGCTGCTGCTATTGACGGCTTGCGCAAAAGTGCCGCCGGCAAATAAGTCTGTGCCATTCGTCGCCAAGGCGTAGACTTCGCCATCCAGGCCATTGTTCGCCGTGCCAACGCCTGTGCCTAACGCCGCCCAAGTGTTGGTTTGGGTATTCCAGCGGGCCACATAACCCACGCCCACTGTCGTGTCATTGCTGTTGGTTACGCTGACGAAGTTCCCGCCCACATAAACGTCGTTGCCAATCACGGTCAAGTCGCTCACCACACCTGAACTCGTGGCTGTGTTCGTGCCTTTGCCCAATGATGCCCAGGTCGTGCCCGTCCAGCGCGCCACACCGTTGGTGAGCACATCATTGCCGTTACTCACGTGAGCATGTTTGAACGTGCCGCCCATATAAACAGAGCCGTTGAGTACGACAATCGTGCCCACGTCGCCATCGAACCCGTTGCCGGTTGGGCCGCTATCAGCGCCGAGCGCCGCCCAGGTTTTGGTTTGCAAATTAAATTTGGCGATGCAGTTGGCGCTGACATTGCTGCTGGAACTGTTGTAGCCGCGCGTAAAACTGCCGCCAATGTAAAGATCGTTGCCGACCACGACAACTGCGGCCACCAGGCCATTGACGCCGTTGCCGTTTGCCACATTGTCATTGCCCAGCGTTGACCAGACCCCGGTTTGCATGTTGTAACGCGCAATCCCGCGCGCCTTCAGACCGCCAATCGTGGTGAACGTGCCGCCCACATAAAGGTCGTTGCCGTTCGGCACAATCGTCAAGACGGTCGTGTTGCTTTGTAACGCCGCCAGCGTCGCGGCGGCAGGCGGGGACGCAGCCACAGGCGCCGCCTGCAACGTATTCAGCGGAGCGCCCGCACAAACCAGCAGGGCCGCGAGTATCGCCAAAATGCTGATCACGATATGCGCGCTACGGCGGGTCGAATTCCACGGATAGTAAAAATGCTGTTCAAGCGGATAGTAGGATGATCGCATTGCAAAAACTCCTTATGCCTCGCGCAAGCTGGCGTCAGCAGTCCCAACATTTATGTTAGCTGGCGTAGCGGCGGCGATGTTGTCGAGGGTACAAGCGGTGGGAAAAGGAGGAAGTCCGACGCAAACTCTCACCGGCCCAAAGTGCAGGCAGCGTTCTTTGCACGGAGAGAAAGAGTCTGCTTGACGCAGTTCAACACGGAGCCTGATTGTTTCAGGCCACAGCCTGCGGCTATAGGCCGTTGCCAGCCATTGCCGCCCCATTCCTTGCACCAATAGTAAAACTACACGTCACATCCAAAAGTGAATATGAGATGAAATCGTTACACGCGCTGGCTGGCACACACAGGCTTTCAGTGTCACGAACTCTAGCACTCCGTCATGCTGAATTTGAGGGATAGCGAAATCGGCAAGCTCCCGTGGGACAAGATGTCATCTTGTCCCACATCCATCATTTTCAGCTTGATGGGGTACTAGCTGGCGGCGCGCAGTGCCTGAAGGCGTCAAGCTCTCTTGGCTGCGAGGCAAGAACAAGAGCAAATTTACCGGCCAAATTTGCCCCGCGCGCCCATACCCGTTTGGCGGGAGTTGCGCTACAATGCGCGCGCTTTTGTCAGGGAATCAAGCAATAAACAGTAGAAAAGATAATGATTGCAGCCTGTTCAGCTTTTGCCGTTCTCATTTGTCACGTTGAAAGTTAGCGGTTAGCACGGGCACAACACTGTGCCCGCCAGGACAAACAACTGCGCCGCCCCGTTCGTCTGTGGCACATCCTGCCTGCTTCGCACGTCTGGGAGGCATCTGCCAAAAAAGGAGCAATTGATGAAACGCAAGAACCTCGTGTTGTCAGGCTTGGTGCTCACTGCCAGCCTCTTTCTATTCATCACCGCTGCCGCGCCTGCCAACTGGCTGAGCCGGTTGCAAGCCGTAGTCCGCGCCGCCAGCCGCACCCCGGCCACCAAAGCGGATTTCGATATTCGCGCCGGGCTGCAACGCACACTGAACGATCCCGCCGATGCCGAAATCACGATCCCGCTCGCGCCGCCTGACGCCAGCGCCCGCGCCCAGCAGCGCCGCAGCGAGTTGCCCTATGCCTTGCGCCGCGCGCATCCGAGCGTGCAGATGAAATGGAGCACGCTCTCGCAAGCGCCCAGCCGCGTCTGGAGCTTGCAAGACACGCTGAGCGCGCCCAGCCGTGACGACGCCGAAGTCATCGCGCGCCGTTTCCTAAACAACAACGCCGATTTGCTGCGGCTGGCTGGCGATGAGGTGGCTGCCTTGCAGGTCGCGCGCCGCTATCAGGACGCGCACAACGGCCTCACGCACCTCTGGCTGCAACAACAGATTGACGGCATCGAAGTCTTTCAGGGCGACCTGGCCTTTCACCTCGCCCGCACCGGCGAGATCGTCGCCTTGAGCGGCGAGGCGTTGCCGCAGATCGCAACGCTCGCCAACGCGCGCAAGCCGCGTCTTTCCGCCCTTGAAGCCTTGCGCCTGGCGGCCACCGATGCTGAGGCCGAACTTAGCGACACGCTGAATTTGAAAGAGCAGCCCAGCGGCGTCGAACAAAAACAGAGCTTTGACAAAGCCAGCGGCTTCGGCCGCGATGTCGAAGCGCGGTTGGTCTACTTCCCGCTCACGCACGAGCAGGTGCGGCTGGCCTGGCAATTCACGCTGTGGATGCAGGAGACATCCGATGTTTATTTGACGTTGATTGACGCAGAGAAAGGGACAGTGCTGTTCCGCTACAACCTGACCTGTTATGACGAGAACCCGCTGAAACCGCATGGACAGGTCTTCACCAAAGATTCGCCGTTTTACAGCCTGCCTTACACGACTTCGACGCCGCCCGCCACGCCGCGTGAAGACGTGCCCTTCCGCGCGACGTCCTTTAACGGCGCGGAGATTTTTCCGGTCAGCGATCCGCACTACGATTGGTGGGCGGGCAAACCGGCGAATAATCTGATTACCAACAATGTTGACGCGCATCTGGATCGTGACGCCACGCCCAATCAGCCAGACTTGCCGCGCCTGGAAG
Organism: Acidobacteriota bacterium; assembly: GCA_043740245.1. Lineage (GTDB taxonomy): Bacteria > Acidobacteriota > Blastocatellia > RBC074 > RBC074 > JACPYM01. Next base: position 15,926 of record JAYUCP010000268.1, read on the forward strand.
CGCCGGATGGCAATTTCAACTTCCCGCTTGATTTCACCAAACAGCCGACCGACGCCGACTATCAGAAAGCGGTGCAGGTCAATTTGTTTTATTGGGTCAATCGTTATCACGACATTCTCTATCAGTACGGTTTCACCGAAGCCGCTGGCAATTACCAGACGGATAACTTTGGCCGAGGCGGACGCGCCGCCGATGCCGTGCAGGCCGATGCGCAAGACGGCAGCGGCACCAACAACGCCAATTTCTCTGCCCCGCCCGACGGCACGGCGGGGCGCGTGCAGATGTACATTTTCACGGCCACCAATCCAAATCGCGATGGCGATCTCGAACAAGGCATCATCAACCACGAACTCACGCACGGCCTGAGCCAACGCCTAGTCGGCAATTCCTCCGGTCTAACGGGGATGCAAGCCGGCGGCATGGGCGAAGGCTGGTCGGATTATTTCGGCCTGGTATTGTTGCGCGATGAACGCGATGACCTGGATGGCGCCTATCCGTCGGGCCAGTGGGTGCTCAACAACTATCCGAAAGGCGTGCGGCGTTACGCCTACAGCACCAACCCCAGCATCTTTCCGCTGACCTTCAAAGACATTCGCCTGAGCACCGAAGTCCACAACGTCGGCGAAATCTGGTGCAACACGCTGCTCGAAATGCGCGCCGCGCTGATTCGCCAATACGGTTTCAAAGAGGGCCAGCGCCAGTCCATCCAACTCGTGGTAGATGGCTTGAAGCTGACGCCGCGCGCGCCGACGTTCCTGGATGCGCGCGACGCCATTTTGCTAGCTGACCGCGTCAACAATGCCGGCGCGAATCAGTGCGTGATCTGGCAAGCCTTTGCCAAACGTGGGATGGGCTTTGACGCCTTCACACCCGACGCCAGCGATGCCGCGCCCGATGAATCGCTCGCCAACGCGCCTTATTGCGTCGCGCTCGGCTCGCTGCGCACCGACAAGCCGAACTACATTGCCGGCGAGACGCTCAAGCTCAATCTGGGCGACAGCAATGCGACCGGCACGCTGACCGCCATCGTGACGACCACGATCACCGGCGACCGCGAAACGCTGGTGCTCAACGCCGACCGCAACATTCGCGGCAGTTTCGACGGCCAGCTCAAAGTGGGTGGGGGCCGCGCGCGGCCCGGCGATGGCATTCTGCAAGGCTCGGTCGAGGCGGGCGATGAAATCGTGATGGTCTACAACGACGCCAACACCGGTGGCGGCGGCACGTTCCAGGTGCGCCTCACCGCGCCCATCGCGCGCGAGAAAGTGAGCTTCGACGACACCGTCGAGAACGGCAATGTGGGCTGGCTGCCGGGCGGCACGTGGGCCATCACCAACACGCGCGGCGCTTCGCCCTTGCGTTCGTGGACGGACAGCCCGGCGGGCAATTACCTGAACAACACCGACATCTCGCTGGTCTCGCCGCAATTCGATTTCAGCGGCTTGAGCAACGTCACGCTCAGCTTTGCGCAAAGCTACGCCACCGAAGAAGGCTTCGATTTCGGCGCGGTCGAGGTCTCGGCGGACGACGGCCAAACCTGGCGGCGCGTGGCGGCCTCCAGCGGCACGCAGGCCGATTTCCGCCAAGCCCAGGTGCGGTTGCGTGCGTTGGACAATCAACCGCGCGCGCGCATCCGGTTCCGTTTCACCGCCGATGTGGTGATCAACGGCGACGGCTGGTACGTGGACGACATTCGTATCACGGGCCGTTCGGTCAGCCCGGCGCTCATACCGCCGGGCACGTCGCTCGACCCGGCCATCGCCAGTCTGGAACCGGCCTTCGGCCCGCCCGCCGGCGGCACGCGTGTCACCATTCGCGGCGCGAATTTCACCGAAGCCGACGACACGCAAGTCACCTTCGACGGCGCGCCCGCCAGCGGCATCACGCTGGTCAGCAACGGCGTGTTGACGGCCGTCGCGCCGCCGCACGCGCTGGGCACGGCCACCGTGCGCATCAGCAATCGCAACGGCGCGGCGGTGGCCGGGGGCGCTTATACCTACTACACCGCTGGCGCAACGCCGGGCCGGCCTGAAATCGAAGGCGTCTTGCCCGACTTTGGTTCGATTCGCGGCGGCACGGTAGTAACAGTGTTTGGCAAAGGCTTCACGCCCGAAACCACCGTCACCTTCAATGGCCGCGCGGCGCGTGTCACTTTCGTCAACGCCACGACACTGCGCGTGATCTCGCCCTTCAACGAGGCGGGCCGCGCGGACGTGACGGTGGCGAATGGCGCGCTCAGTCACAACCGGCCCAGCGCATTCAATTACGTCAACCCGACGCCGCCCACGGTGGATGTGGTCTCGCCCGACGGCGGCGAGTCCTTCTTTGTCGGGAGCGTGGTCAACATTCGTTGGAATGCGGCGGACAACCGCGCCGTCGCCAGCCAGCGTATCTCACTCTTCCGGCCCGGTGCGCTCACCTTGCAATTCGTGCGCGATCTCGCCATCAACCTGGCGGGCGGCGCGCGCAATTTTAACTGGGCGGTGCCCACCGATTTGCCGAATGGCGAATACCGCATCCGCGTCATCGCGGCGGATGACGAAGGCGTTGAGACCGAGGCTTATTCGAATGCCGGCTTCGTGCTGGCGCGGCGCTGGGAAACAGCCCAACCGTTGCCCACACCGGCGACGGGTTTCGCGGCGGTCAGCGACGGACGTTTCCTCTATCGCATCGGCGGCCAATTGCTGATCACTGGTACGCCCTTCACCGCGACTGTGCAACGGCTCGACCCGGCGACCACGGCGGCCTGGGCAGACGTGGCACCGTTGCCCACGGCCTTGACCTCCATCGAAGCCGTCTTTCTGAATGGGAAGATTTACGTGCCGGGCGGCACCGATGCCACAGGCGTGCGGGTCACGAGCCATTTCGTTTACGACGTGGCGGCCAATGCCTGGACGACGCAGGCCCCGGTGCCGTCACCGGCTTCGACCTACGTGCTGGTGCCCGACCCGGCGCGCGGCATTTATTACTACACGGGCGGCTTCACCGGCACGGCGCGGGTGGCAACCGTGCGCTCCTTCAATCCCGCCACCAACACCTGGACGACGCTGCCGCCCATGCTGACGGCGCGCAATGTCCACGAAGCCGCGCTGCTCAATGGCAAGCTTTACGTGGCTGGCGGCATCGGCAACACGGGCCTGCTGGCGAGCGCCGAAGTTTACGATTTCGACACGCGCCAATGGACGGAAATTGCGCCGTTGAACACGACGCGCACTTCCGCCACCAGCTTCGTGACGCGCGATATAGCGGGCAACCCACTCTGGTTCCTGGTGGGCGGGCTGGATCAAAACACCGGCGCCATTCTGGGCGCAGAGGTCTATGATCCGCGCACGAATCGTTGGACACTGCTCGACAATTCGTTTGGCCTGACAACGCCGCGCACAACCGTAGCGGGCGCGGCGGTCGGCAATTTCTTCTACGCCATCGGCAGCGCCGCCGCCGCCACCGGCGCGGTCAATGAACGTTTCCGGCTGGACGTGCTGACGCCCATTCAAGCCAATTCCGTGTTGCCTGTGCTGGCCGTACCAGACAACGTCGTCGCGGTGGCAGGCAACCCGACGCAATTCGAGGTGCTGGCGAACGACCTCGGTTCCGGCGTGCCGCTGACCATCACGGCCACGGGCCTGCCGCCCAGCGCCAGCTTCAGCACGACGGTGACGACCAACAACAACACGCGCGGGACCTTCCGCTGGGCACCCGCGGCGGGCGATGCGGGCCGCACGTTTACCATCAGCTTCACGGCCAGCGACGGCCTTGCCAGCGACACCAAACTGGTCAACCTGCGCGTCGTCACGGCCCGCCCGATGGCCGTCGTCAACGCGGCGGATTTCCGCGTTGGCGGGCTTGCGCCCGATTCGCTCGCCGTGCTCTTCGGCACGGAACTGGCCTTGCGCACCGCCACTGCCGACCAAACGCCGTTGCCCTTTGAATTAGGCGGCACGACGGTGACAGTCAACGGCACGCCCGCGCAATTGCTCTTCGTCTCGCCGACGCAGCTCAATTTCGTAGTGCCCGCGACGGTCTCGCTCGGACTGGCCACCATCGTCGTCAGCACGCCGGCCGGGGTTTATTCCGTCGCGGCGGCGCAGATCGTGCCCTCAGCGCCCGCGCTGTTCACCAAAGACTTCACGGGCAAGGGCGAAGCGAATGCCGTGGCAACCGCCGACGGTGTGCGCTTCCAAACCTCGCCCTTCGATGTCGTGGTGAATGGCCGTCCGAACATCCTGGTGCTGTTTGGCACCGGGTTCCGGCGCGCGGCGGCCACCAATCCGAACGATGATGACGGCGTCGCCGAAGCGGTCACCGCCGCCATTGACGGCCGGCCGGCGCGCGTGCTCTTTGCCGGGGCGCAAGGCGGCTTTGCGGGCCTAGATCAAATCAACGTCGAGTTCCCTGCCAGTCTGGCCGGGAGCGGACGCCGTTTTGTGGAAGTGGCGCTTGCCGTCAACGGCGAAAACACCAATCGCGTGCTGATTGAAATCCGCTAAATCAGAACACGCAACATTGGTACGGAACCGGGAGCGAGCGACCGGGTGGACTCGTGAAGTGCGAGTTCAGGCAGTACCCGGTCGCTATTCCGTACCGGCGCACTGTCCCAATGTTGTGTGGTTCGAGTGGGAGCGTGGGAGACATGGAGAATTACGGGGAAACCAGCGAGACAGGCAGATTGGGAAAACGGCCACGCACTGGCCCGCTCTCGCAACCTGCCCCTCCTCCACTCTCCCCCTCTCTCGACCTCCCCGCCCCATTGGCAACACTGCCGCTGGTCGCGCCGGTGTTGCAGCATTGGCGAACTGTGGTGCTAGAGGTTTACACCCGTGTATTCGAGGACGAGTTATTCAGCCGCGCGGCGCAACTGGCTTATTACTGGCTCTTCGCGATCTTTCCGTTGCTGATCTTTTTGACGGCGCTGCTGGCGTATCTGCCGCTGCCGCGCTTCTTTGAAAACCTCTTCGACTATTTGCAAAACATGCTGCCGCCAGACGCTTTCGCGCTGCTCAACACGACCTTTCAACAAATCACCAGCCAACCGCGCGGCGGGCTGCTCAGCTTCGGCATCCTCGTTTCGATCTGGGCTTCGGCCAATGGCATGGAAGCGCTCATCACGGCGCTCAACACAGCCTATGACGTAGAAAAGCGCCGCGCCTGGTGGCGCGAACGCCTGTTGGCCCTGCAATTGACGCTGGGGCTGGCGCTGTTTGTCATCACCGCTTTGGGTTTGCTCTTTTTCGGCGCAAGCCTGGGTGAGCGCGTCGCGCAGCATTACGGCTACGGCGCAACCTTTCGGACGTTCTGGAATCTGGCGCGCTGGGCGGGCATCGTCGGGTTCATTTTGCTGGCGCTGGAACTGCTCTATTTCATCGCGCCGAATATCAAACAGCGCTGGCGTGAGACGACGCCGGGCGCCTTGTTTGCGCTGGGCGGCTGGTTGCTGGTCACGTTCGGCTTCAAGTTTTATGTCGTGCGCTTCGGCAATTACAATGCGACCTATGGCGCGCTGGGCGGTGTGATGGTGCTGATGCTCTGGCTGTATCTAACCGGCGTCGCCATCCTGCTGGGGGGCGAAATCAATTCGGTCATCGCACAACTCAAACGGCAACTTGCCACGACAGACAAGACCGGCGGCTGAACTGTCCAACGGCAGCGCGGGTATGGTAAGTTGCCGCGCACACGAGGTGAACTATGAGTCCACAACCACAAGTCGCACATGCGGCAATCGAATATCCTGAAACGGATGGCAAACCTATGGCTGAAACAGATGTGCATGCCAAGTTAATGATTGAATTGCGCGCTGCGCTGGCTGACCACTTCCGCACTGACCCAAAGGTATACGTCTCGGGCAATCTGTTGCTTTATTATGAAGAGGGCAACCCACACAAATGTGTGGCGCCGGATGTTTTCGTCGTGCGTGGGGCGCCAAACCATGAGCGGCGCGTTTACCTTCTCTGGCAAGAAGGGCAGCCGCCTTCAGTCGTTTTTGAAATCTCTTCGCGCGGCACTTACAAAGAAGATCTGCAACGCAAATGGCTTCTCTATGCCCAACTCGGCGTGGCGGAGTATTACCTTTACGACCCCGAATATGATTATTTGAAAGGCGGGTTGATGGCCTACCGGCCCGGGGACGAAGGCGAATATGTCGAAGCCCCTGTGAATGGCGGCGTGATTCACAGCCCCGCGCTCGGCCTCGACATTGTGGACACGGGCAAAACGTTGCGGCTGCGCGACTCGCAAACGGGCCAATTCCTGCCCACCCGCGCGGAACTACAAGAAGCCGCCGCACAAGCCGAAGACCGCGCGACACGCCTCGCCGCCAAATTGCGTGAATTAGGCGTTGACCCCGAACAAGTCTGAGCCGAAACAACCGAGCACCACAGTTATGACCAAGCAGACTTTCTTCATTGCGGCAATCATGCTCTGGCTTGCGTTTGGTCAAACTGCGATCCAATTACCCGTCACCGCGCAAAACAAACCACCAGAACAAAAGCCAAAAGAAGACGAGACAACGCTCAAACTCACGACTGAGTTGATCGAAGTCCGCGCCGTCGTCACCGACAAAGCGGGCAAGCCGATCAGCGGCCTGACCAAAGCCGATTTTGAATTGCTGGAAAACGACAAGCCTCAAGAGATCAGCTTTTTCACCTTCACGCGCGTGCCCGGCAAAGATGAAAGCCTTGCCAGCACCGGCAACCCGGCTTCGCCTTCGGCCACCGTCGCCAATGCCGCCGCCGCCAAACCCGCGCGCAGCATCGTGCTCTTCGCCGACAACTCGCACATCGCGGCGGGCAATCTGCTGTTTCTGAAACAGTCCTTGCGCAAGTTCATTGACGACAAACTCGGCGCGCAGGATTTGACCGCGCTGATCACCAGCTTCGGCACGCTCGGCCTGGGCGAACAGTTCACGCGCGAGCGCCGCTTGCTGCGCTATGCCGCCGAACGGCTGAGCATTGGGCCCGGCGAACGCGCCTCGCTCTTCACGCCCTACCTGGCCGGGCTGGTGGATCGTGACGATCCCTCTGGCTTGAATGAAGCCTTTCGTTTGTTACGCGAAGAAGACGGCGTCAGCGAAACCGACCGCCGCATCTTGACGCAACTCGCCAAAGCGCGCGCCAGCGAGGTGCTGGGCATTGCCTCGTATCGCAGCCGCGCGACCTTGTTTACCTTGCGTGCGGTGATTGACCGTTTGGCCCAGATGCCGGGCCAGCGCCTGCTGGTGATTTTTTCGGACGGCTTCACCTTGCTCGACAGCACGGGCCGGATGGACAGCGCGGAGTTGCAAAACGTCACCAGCCGCGCCACGCGTTCGGGCGTGGTGATCTATTCGATTGATTCGAACGGCTTGACCGGCCCGCCCGGCATGAGCGCCGCCTACCGCACGCAACCCGACTTCGGCATCGCTTCGGCGGGCGAATACGATTTGCAAGACGGCCTAAACGCGCTGGCGGCGGACACGGGCGGCAAATTCTTTCGCAACACGAATGACTTGATGGGCGCGGCCAAACAGGCGTTGGATGATAACGAGGTCTATTACACGCTGGCTTATTACCCGGCGGAAGAAGGCAACGCAAACAAGTTCCGCAAGCTCACCATCCGCGTCAAAGGCCATCCCGAATATCGCATCCGCACGCAAAAAGGCTACCTGCCCAGCGCGCTCGCCCGCAACAAAACCGAAGCCGCCAAAACGCCCGAACAGCGCCTGGTGCAACGTATGATCGAACCGCTGTCTGTCGCGGAACTAGGCGTCGTGGCCACCGCCGACGATGTCGAAATCCAGGCTGACACGTCACAAGTCACGCTCAAGGTCACGGTGGACGGCGCGGCCATCACGACGCAGCCGGACGCGAATGGCGTGCAGAAGCTGGAACTCAAAATCGTCACGATGGCCTTCGACAAGCTGGGCAAACTCGCTTTCAACCAGAGCCAAACTGTCAGCGGCAACTTGCGGCCCGCCAATTACGAACGCATGCGCACGGGCGGCTTTCATTTCTACAAACGGCTGGCCTTAAAACCAGGCTTCTATCAAATCCGCGTAGGCGTCTTCGAACCCAAAACCGAACGCACGGGCACGGCCAGCGCCCTGGTGCAAGTGCCTGACCTGAAGAGCAAGAAACTCACGCTGAGCAGTCTGCAAATTTCTGTCGTGCCCCCGCAGCAGAGCGCCGCCGTTCAAGCCAAGGACAACGGCAGCGTCACGCCACCTCACGACAAAGTGGTGCAAGGCATTCGCTTTTTCCAGCGCCAACAGCCGTTCCTTTACTACCTGCGCCTCTACCAAAACGCCGCCCAAACTACGCAACCGGACGAATTGGAGATGCAAACCGAAGTCTGGCAGAACGACAAAGCCGTGGCTACGAGCGAATGGATGCCGGTCAGCGGCCGCATCCAGGAACGCGATGCCAAGGGCCTGACCCTCGCGGGTCAATTGACATTGCAGGGCTTTCAGGATGGCATCTATGAACTGCGTTTCAATGTGCGGGTGAAAGGCAAGAAAAGCGGGGCGCAGCGCGTGGCGGTGTTCGGCGTTGAAGGCTGAGCAGTACGCAAACGGGAATCAGACCATGAACCGCAGTCTTCAACCCAGGCTTTCCCACTCGGCTAAAAACCGCCACTGCCCTTCCGGCAAATTGCCCAAACGGATGTTGCCGATGCGCACGCGCTTCAACCCCAGCACGCGCAAGCCGACCAATTCGCACATCCGGCGAATCTGGCGCTTGCGGCCTTCGGTCAGCACGAAACGCAACTGCTCGTTGTTCAGCACATCAATCCTGGCCGGTTTGAGCGGCTTGTCATCCAGCACCAAGCCGTGCCGCAACAGTTTCAGCCGTGCCTCGTCCAAATAGCCGCCGCCCACACGCACGATGTATTCCTTCTCCAACTTGCCTTCGGCGCCGATGACCAGCTTGGCGAGGCGGCCATCCTGTGTGAACAGCAACAGTCCCTGCGAATCAATATCCAAACGGCCCGCCACGGCCAAGCCGCGCAGGTGTTCCGGCTTGAGTATTGGTCCCGCTCCGAATTGATTGGCCGGTGTGAGCAGCGTGATCGCCGGTGTGTACCCTGATTCGGGCTGTGCCGAGACAATGCCGATGGGTTTATTGAGCAAGATCGTGACCAGTTGGCGTTGTTGCTGGACGGCGCGTGCGGCCAGTTCGATACGCACATCGGGCGCGACCTTGGTGCCGAGTTGGCTGACGACCGCGCCGTCAACTTTGACGAGACCTTGTTCGATGTAGACGTCGGCTTCGCGGCGCGAACAGAGGCCGCGCTGGGCCATGAGTTTTGAGAGACGCAGAGGTTCTTCGTTCATCAGGGTTATGAAACACCCGCCTGTGGAGTGCTGCGGCTCGACGCAGCTTTTCGTTCGCTAGTGCGAGCTAAAGGGAACCGGCAGTAGTTGGCAGCGAATGAAAAGCTGCGTCGAGCCGCAGCACTCCACAGGCGGATGAATTTACTCCGCTGCCAGCTTCGCCAACTCCGCTTTGATCGCCGCCAACTGTTTTTTCAACACGGTGAAATGTTGAATCGCGCTGCGGCCAACCTTGCGATCCGCCGCGCCCGCCATGCGCGCGAGGCTTCCGAGTTGATCCAGCAGCATCGGTTGAGGATAAGGCCCGCCCGCCGTGACCAGCCGCGCCCGCAGTGCTTGCAGCCGCTTCACCGTCTCGGCGTCTTTGTTCTGGCGGATGGCCTCGTCCAGTTTTTGCGCCAGCTTCTGCGCTAGTTGGCGCGCGTCGCTGGTCGTATCGCGCACGTTCACCAGCAGATTGAACTGTTCGCGCAGATCGAACACCGTCACGCCGTCTTTGGCCAAACGCGGATCGAGTTCGACCGTCAGCGGCTGCGTCTTGCTCCAACCATCCGCTGAAAGCCGCAAGGTGAACTTGCCCGGCACGACCAGCGGCCCGCCGCCGTCAATGCGTAAATCCCAAACCCAGCGATTCAACCCGGCCCGCTTCGTCAAAGGCCGCGCGGCAAAGCCGCCGAAGCCGGGGCCGCGCGGTTCGTCATCGCCGCCCGTGGCGGCGGGGCGTTCGGCTTGTGCCGGAGCCGCTGCATTGCTTGAAGCCGTGCGTATGACTTTGCCAAGCGCGTTCAGGATTTCCAGTTTCAATTCGCCGCGCGGTTCGGCGGCCAGCACATAATCAAGCTGCGCGCCCGGCGGCGGATATTCCGGCGCGGCGGCAGAACGCCCACTACCACCGGCCCCGCCAGCATAACGCGTCCGATAGGCTGTGCGCGGCGTCAACAACCGCGTCGCCACCGTGTCACCCGCGTGATGCAGCGGCGTGACGTTGTCCAAAATCCAAAACGCGCGCCCCATCGTCGAGAGCACCAAATCTTTGCGCTGCACGCGAATGTCGGTCACCGGCGTCACCGGCAGGTTGAGTTGAAACGGCTGCCACTGCTGGCCGTTGTCAAACGAGACGAACATGCCGAACTCCGTTCCGGCGTATAGCAAGCCCTCGCGGTCAGGGTCTTCGCGCACGACGCGCGTGGGGTAATCATTCGGGATGCCGTTCTGGCCGTCGGTCAAGCGCGTCCACGTCACGCCGTAATCGTTCGTCGCGTAAATATAGGGCTGCCAATCGTCGAGCAGATAGCGATAGACCGCGATATACGCCGCGCCCCGCCGATGCGGCGAAGGCTCGATGTTTTGCACGCGCCCGCCCGGCAGCAGGTCTTTGGGCGTCACGCGCTTCCAAGTTTTACCGTTGTCGCGCGAAACGCCGACCGGCCCATCATTCGCGCCCGCCCACAGCACGCCCGGCTCCAGCGTGGATTCGCGGAAGGCATAGATCGTCGAGTAAACCTCTTCGCCCGTGATGTCGCGCGTGATCGGTTCGCCGCTGATGACTTGTTTGTCGGGTTCGTTCGCCGTCAGATCGGGACTGATGACTTGCCAGGTCACGCCTTCGTCAAGCGAACGATGCACGAACTGCGAGCAGTGATAGAGCACGTGCGGATTGTGCGGCGAAATCTCCATCGGCGAGACGCGCTGAAAGCGAAAGTACATGTCTTTCGGGTTATGGCCGTAACGATTTTGCGGATGCACCCAATAACTGGCCGTCTGTCCGGTGGCGAAATTGGTGCGGTAAAACTCACCCTTGCACGCGCCGTAAACGATTTGCGGATTGAGTGGACTCGGCATAATCGGCCCGGTCTCGCAACCCGGCCCGGTCTTCCACAATTGAATCGGGTCGTCAGCGCGCTCCATCGTCGGCGGCAAGCTGGGCACGATCAGCGTGGTGTTGTCCTGTTGCGCGCCGTAAACCAAGTATGGAAATTGATTGTCCACTGCGACCTGATAAATCTCCGCCGTCGGCTGGTTGTAGATCGTAGACCACGAGCGCCCGCCATTCAGCGTGACGTTCGCGCCGCCGTCATTCGATTGAATGAAGATGTCAGGATTATCGGGATTGATCCACATCCCCTGATTGTCGCCGTGCGGCGTGGGCATTGGGCGAAAGCTCTTGCCGCCATCGGCGGATTTATAAAAGCCGGGATTGTTGACGTAGACCACATCAGCATTCTTCGGGTCGGCGTCAATGTAGGTGTAATAGAAAGGCCGCGCAATCAACGACGCCTGTTTGTTGATGAGGCTCCACGTCGCGCCGCCGTCGTCTGAACGATAGACGCCGCCGACGCCATCTGAGGCTTCCATAATCGCGTAGATGCGCTGCGGATTGGCCGCGCTGACGCTGATACCAACCTTGCCGATCAAACCTTTCGGCAGACCGGTTTCCAAATGCTTCCACGTCTCGCCGCCATCGCTGCTTTTGTAAATGCCGCAGTCACTCGCCGGGCCGCCGCTGACAATCGTCCACGGTTTGCGCACCGCTTGCCACGCGCCCGCGTAAAGCTCATTCGGATTCGCCGGATTCATTGTCAACGAAACTACGCCCGTGCGGTCGTTGATAAACAGTACCTTGCGCCAAGTCTTGCTGCCGTCCGTCGTTTTGAATACGCCACGCTCGACATTCGCGCCGAAGGGCTGGCCCAGCGCGGCCACATACGCCACGTTGGCATCACGCGGATCAACCTCTACTGCGCCGATTTGCCCAACCTCGCGCAGGCCCGCGTGCGCCCACGTCTTGCCTGCGTCAGTAGATTTGTAGACGCCGCGCCCGCGAATCACATTGCTGCGAATCGCCGCGCTGCCGGTTCCCGCGTACACGACATTCGCGTCAGACTCGGCCACCGCAAGCGCGCCAATCGAACCGGTCTCGAAAAAGCCATCCGACACATTCGCCCAACTGCCGCCCGCATCGGTCGTCTTCCACACGCCGCCGCCGGTCGCGCCCATGTAAAACGTGTGCGGCTGTTTGCGCACGCCTGCCAGCGCCGTCACGCGCCCGCCGCGCGCCGGGCCGATGGAGCGGTAGCGCAGGCCGTTGAACAGTTGCGGATCAACCAGCGTTTTGCTGGCGCCTGCTTGCGCTGCGCGCCAAGCAGGCAACGCCAGCGCCAAGCCCAAAACGCCAACCCCAAAGAGAAGCTTGCGGAATGAAATGGTCATACGGGGAATCTCCAATGAAGCAATCTTCCCCACGAAGCCACACGAAGTCTCACGAAGTCTTTCCGCCCTTCGTGTCCTCTTCGTGTGGCTTCGTGGAAAATCAGTCTCGCATTTCAGGCACAGGCGGGAAGCCATGCTGCGCCCGGCCAATCGGCCCTTCGTGCTTGGCCGTGACCTTGTACAACTCAAAACGGCCATCGCCCGCCAGCGCGGTGCAACGTTCACGCAACGCTTGCATTTCTTCGCCGCTCATCGGCACAAAGCCGCGCGCGACCTCCAAATTTTGCTGCAAGGTGCGCTCCGACGGAATGCCGCTGACCACCGTCGCCACCGGCAAACTCATGGCGTAGCGCAACGCTTCGTGCGCCGTCACCGCGCCCGCTTTGACCATATCGCCGACACCGCCCATGCTTTTCATCCCGATGGCGGCGATGCCCTGGCGCGCGAGTTCGGGCAAGACCCGTTGTTCAAAGCTGCGGAAGGTCGCGTCGAAACAATTCAACGGCATCTGACAGGTGTCGAAGGGGTATTGATAGGCCAGCATCTTCAAATGAATTTCAGGACTCTTGTGGCCGGTGAAGCCGATGAAGCGCACCTTGCCCGCGCGTTTGGCTTGCTCCAGCGCTTCGATCACACCGCCCGCCGCGAAGTGCATTTCGGGATCGTTGTCGTAGGCCAATTCGTGCACCTGCCACAAGTCCAAGTAATCGGTTTGCAAGCGCCGCAGCGAATCTTCCAACTGCCGCAGCGCCTCGTGCCGGTCGCGCCCGTGCGTGCAGACCTTGGACATCAGGAAGACCTCGCCGCGCCTGTCTTTGATGGCCTGGCCCATCAACGTTTCGCTGCGCCCGTCATGGTATTCCCAGGCGTTATCGAGAAAAGTAATGCCCGCATCAAGCGCGGCGTGCTGCAAACGGACGGCTTCCTGGTCGTCTTTGATCAGACCCAGGTGATAGCCGCCGAAGCCAAGCGCGGCGACGTTGACGCCGGTGCGGCCTAACGGACGCAGCGGGATTTCGAGCGGCAGTTGCGGAGTAGTCACAGGAGTACACCTCAGTTTCATGGTTGCTGCGATGATCGGTTCGATGATTGAAAAGCGAAAAAATCTTCTACCACATACCGCCGCGAAAGCAAGTTGCGTGGCCTTGCGCGGCCCGCCAACTTGACGCACGCCGTTTGCCACGGTAGATGTGTTGGCAGCGTGCGCGCCGAAACGAAGCAGTACGAGCCGGCAGTACGAGCCGGCAGTACGAGCTGGTGGATGCCCTCAGGCAACGGCCCGCGCCAACAATATCGAACCGGATGTCCAGTCACCACGAAGAAGAACAACTCGGCAAACTTTACGACAGTCAGGCGGCCCGCCGGCTCTTTCGTTATCTCGCCCCTTACCAACGGCTGGTCGTGATTGCGCTGGCCTTGACCATCGTGCTCAATCTGGTGCGCCAGGTGGGGCCGTTGCTGGTCAAGTGGGCGCTTGACGATTACATCAAACCGGCGGGCGAGGGGCGCTTGCCTGCGGCAACGGCCTTTGATGGTGTGATGTGGCTGTCGCTGGCGTATCTGCTTTCGTTGGCGGTGACGCTGGGGATTGGCTACTTCCAGGACGTGCTGCTCAACACGATTGGGCAGCGTGTGATGTATGACTTGCGCGCGGAGATTTTCCAGAAGCTGCAAACCATCGAGGTCGCGTTCTATGACAACAATCCGGTGGGCCGGTTGATCACGCGGCTGACGACGGATGTGGATTCGCTCAACGAACTGTTCACGTCGGGCGTCGTGGAAGTGTTGGGCGATGTGGTATTGATCGCGGGCGCGCTGGGGATGATGTTTTATTTCAACTGGCAATTGGCGCTGGTGTCGTTGACGGTGGTGCCGCTGCTGATCGCGGCGACGGCCTGGTTTCGTAAGGGCGCGCGCGAAGGCTTCCGGCAAGTGCGCACGCGGATTGCGCGGTTGAATGCCTTCACGCAGGAACACATCGCGGGCGCGCAGGTGGTGCAGTTGTTCAATCGTGAAGAGAAAGCCTTAGCCCAATTCGGCGAGATCAATGCGGCGCACAAACAGGCCAACCTGGACACGATCTTTTATTTCGCGGTGTTTTATCCGCTAGTCAATTTAATTTCGGCGTTGGGCATCGCTGCGAGTGTTTGGTATGGCGGCGGGCAGGTCATTCAGCACGCCATCACGATTGGGACGCTCGTCGCGTTTTTGCAATACACCCAGCGACTGTGGCAGCCGATTCAAGACATCAGCGACAAGTACAATGTCTTTCAGGCTGCTGTGGTGGCCAGTGAGCGCGTTTTCAAATTGCTGGATACGCCGGATAACATCGAATCTCCAGCGATCCCGCGCCATCCTGTTTCAGGTGAGCAGGCTTTCG
>JAYUCP010000269.1:0-4951 GCA_043740245.1 Acidobacteriota bacterium
GTCCAGTTCCATCCGACCGCGCTGGCTTTGCCCGATGCGCCGCGCTATTTGTTGTCGGAAGCCTTGCGCGGCGAGGGTGCAATCTTGCGCAATCACGCGGGTGAGGCCTTTGCCAAAAACTACGACGCGCGCGGCGAGTTGGCCCCGCGCGACATCGTGGCACGCGCCCTGGTGGCCGAGATGCAGCGCACGCAGACGAAATGGATGTACCTGGATTTGACCCATCTGGACGCGGCCTTTGTGCGCACGCGCTTCCCCGGCATTTACGAGACGTGCATGCGTTACGGTTTGGATTTGGCGCGCGATCAGATGCCGGTCAGCCCGGCGGTGCATTACGTGATGGGCGGCGTCAAAACCGATACGCACGGACGCACCACGCTACCCGGCCTTTACGCGGCGGGCGAAGTCTCGTGCACGGGTGTGCACGGCGCGAATCGGCTGGCTAGCAATTCGCTGCTGGAAGGTTTGGTATTTGGCGCGCGGGCGGGCGCGGCAGTGTTGGAAGATGCGTGGCCGTTGCCTGGGAACGTTGAGCCGGAGCCGGTCGAATACGATTTGGCGCAATGGCGTTTGGATCAGCGCACCAAAGCCCAGGTGCAGGAATTGATGTGGTGGAAGGCCGGTCTGATTCGCCGTGCTGAAGAGTTGCAGCAAGCCATCACGGAATTGCGCAAACTGGCTGCTGAAAACGTCAACGAACGCACGCGCAATTTCGCTACGCTGGCGCTGCTGATGGCCGAGGCGGCGTTGTGGCGCGCCGAAAGCCGGGGCGGCCATTTCCGCGCCGATTTCCCCGCGCCGGACGATGCGCAGTGGCGCGTGCATTCGGCGCAGGCGCTGGGCACAGAGATCACGGCCTTATCCCGCATCAGCGAGAGCGCATGATTGACGGTGAAAAGGCCGTGCTTCTATACTCCGCTGCGCTTGTTCAAACATTCGTAGCAGCTTTGTCAGACAGCTTTATTGGAGGAAGTCATGTCACCAGCAACCGCACAACCAGCGCCAATGCCTGCGACCGAGATGCCATATTCGGAAGCGGAGTACGCGGCCATGATGGAACAACTCATTACGGAGGACGACGAACCCGTGGACAACATTCTCTCCGCCAAACAACAACGCCTGCTCACCGAGACCCTCTACAGTTCGTGGGATGGCGCGGGTCATAAATTTCTGGCCGAGGCCAATATCGGCCTCTTCCACGTGATGCGCAATCCGGCCATCGTGCCCGATATGCTGCTCAGTCTGGATGTCGAAGTCCGGCAGGACTGGTGGGACAAGACACAGCGTTCCTATTTTGTTTGGGAGTTCGGCAAACCGCCTGATGTCGTCGTGGAAGTAGTTTCCAACACTGTCGGCGGTGAACAAACTGAGAAGAAGCGCAAGTATGCGTTGATACGCGTGCTGTATTACCTCGTCTTCGATCCGCAGCACCATCTGAGTAACGACACGCTGACCATTTACCGGCTCGATGGCTTGAGTTATCGCCGCCACGACGGATTGGATTTGGCCGAAGTCAAACTTGGGCTAACCCTTTGGGAAGGTGTCTATGAAGACATGGCCGGGACTTGGTTGCGTTGGGTGGATGAACACGGAGCGCTGATTCCCACCGGTAACGAACGCGCCGAACACGAACGCGCCGAGAAAGAACACGAACGCGCCGAGAAAGAACGCGAACGCGCTGAGAAAGAACGCGAACGCGCTGAGAAAGAAGCTGTGCTTGAACGAGCCGAACGCCTGGCGGCACAACTGCGCGCATTGGGTGTGAATCCCGAAGCGTAGTTCTTCGGCTGCTGCGCTGGCCTGTAAAAACGGCGCGGGCACGGCCTGTGTGGCCGTGCCCGCATCCGCCTGCCTCAAATTGCAATAAACCCTAAACCATACTCGGGTCTTTCGCCTCAGGGTTGATCCCCATTTCCGCAATTGCCTGCACGGCCTTTTTCACCGGCACTTTGCCCTCGCGCGCCAGCTTCGACAGCGTGGCCGCGACAATCGAAGCGGCATCAATCTCAAAGAACTTTCGCAAATGCTCGCGGTTGTCGCTGCGCCCAAAACCGTCCGTGCCCAGCGCCACCAGCCGATTGCCCAGCCAGGGCGACAATTGATCGGGCATGATCTTCATGAAATCCGAAGACGCGATGATTGGGCCGTCGTGGCCGTTCAATGCTTGCACGATGTAGGGCGCCTGTTCCGGCTGATCGGGGTGCAGGCGGTTCCAGCGTTCAACGCGCAGGGCCTCGCGGCGCAGTTCGTTGTAGCTGGTCACGCTCCACACATCCACGTTGAGCTTGTATTGCTCGGCCAGAATCTGCTGCGCTTTCACGGCCTCGTTGACCATCGGGCCGCTGCCGAACAAGTGTGCTTTGGCTTTGCCGCTGCCCGGACGGAATTTGTAAATGCCCTTGATGATGCCTTCTTTGATTTGCTCAATGGGGGCGGGAGCGGGCGGCTGGATGTAATTCTCGTTGTAGAGCGTCAAGTAATAGAAACGGTCTTCGCCAAGTTGATACATACGCCGCATGCCGTCTTCGATGATGACGGCGATCTCAAAAGCAAAGGCCGGATCGTAGGCCGCGCAGGTCGGCACCGTGCTCGCCAGCACGTGTGAGTGGCCGTCCTGATGTTGCAAGCCTTCGCCGTTGAGCGTCGTGCGTCCCGCCGTCGCACCGCACATGAAGCCGCGTCCGCGCGAATCGGCAAAGGCCCAGGCGAAATCGCCGATGCGCTGGAAGCCGAACATCGAATAGTAAATGTAGAAGGGAATCATCTGGACGCCGTAGTTCGCATACGACGTGCCTGCCGCCGTGAACGAGCACATCGCGCCGGCTTCGGTGATGCCTTCTTCCAGGATTTGGCCGCTCTTGGATTCCTTGTAGTAAAGGAAATTGTCCATGTCGTGCGGCTCGTAAAGCTGGCCCTGCGAGGCGTAGATGCCGACTTGGCGGAAGAGCGATTCCATGCCGAAGGTGCGCGCCTCGTCCGGGATGATCGGGACGACGTGTTTGCCGACCTGCTTGTCTTTGAGCAGCGCCGTCAGGATGCGCACGAAAGCCATCGTGGTCGAGACTTCGCGGTCAGCCGAACCGGCGTGCTGTTCTTTGAAAAATTCGGGGCCAGGTGTTTGCAGCTTTGCAGCTTTGTTTTCGCGCGCGGGGACGGGGCCGCCCATGGCCTGGCGGCGTTCCTGCACGTATTTCACTTCGGGACTGTCCGGGTTGGGCAGGAAGATTTTGGCCTTGAGCGCGTCCTCCTCGCTGATCGGCAGGCTGAAGCGTTTGATGAAAGCCGACAGATCGTGCTCGTCGAGTTTTTTGGACTGGTGCGCCAAGTTGCGCCCTTCGCCGCCGGAGGGGCCGAGGCCGTAGCCTTTGACCGTCTTCGCCAGGACGACGGTCGGTTGGCCTTTGGTTTCGACCGCACTTTTGTAGGCGTTATAAACCTTGATCGAATCGTGGCCGCCGCGCCGCAGCTTGCCCAACTCGTCGTCGCTCATGTGTTCGACCAGTTTGAGCAACTCGGGGTATTTGCCGAAGAATTTCTCGCGCACGTAGGCGCCGCCCTTGGCCTTGAAGCTTTGGAACTCGCCGTCCACGCATTCTTCCATGCGTTTGAGCAGGAGGCCCGACTTGTCGCGCGCGAATAACTCATCCCAAACGCTGCCCCACAGAACCTTGATGACATTCCAACCCGCGCCGGCAAAGGCGGCTTCGAGTTCGTTGACGACTTTGCCATTGCCGCGTACCGGCCCGTCGAGGCGTTGCAGGTTACAGTTGATGACGAAGATCAGATTGTCCAGCTTTTCGCGGCAGGCCAGCGTGATCGAACCCATGGATTCCGGCTCATCCATTTCGCCGTCGCCTAGATAGGCCCAAACCTTGCGGTCGGTCGCCGCGATTAAGCCGCGATTTTCCAGGTAGCGCATAAACCGGGCTTGGTAGATTGCATTCAACGACGCCAGGCCCATCGAGACGGTCGGGAACTTCCAGAAATCAGGCATCAGCCAGGGGTGTGGATAGGACGAGAGGCCCGGTGTGCCGCGCAATTCGTGGCGGAAGTTTTCCAGATGTTCGAGCGTCAAGCGGCCTTCCAGAAAGGCGCGCGAATAAATGCCTGGGCTGGCATGGCCCTGAAAGAAAATGAAATCGCCCGGCTGTTCGCCGATCTTGCCGCGAAAGAAATGATTGAAGCCAACCTCCATCAAGGTGGCGACCGAAGCATACGTCGCGATGTGGCCGCCGATGCCGGGGTCTTTCTTGTTTTGATTGACGACCATCGCCATCGCGTTCCAGCGGATGATGGTCTTGATGCTGCGTTCGATTTCCAGATCGCCGGGATAAGCGACTTCGTCTTCGGCGCGGATGGTGTTGCAATACGGCGTGTTGAATTCCGCATCAATCGGCATGCCGGCGACGCGGGCGCGCGTGCTCAGCTTGTTGAGCATGTAGGAGGCGCGCTGCGGACTGTCATCGTCCAGAATCTGCTCCCAGGCTTCCAGCCATTCGGCGGTCTCTTGCGGATCGCTGTCCGCAAGGCCGGTGGGTGCGGCGGCGGGCAGCGCCTCGGCTGCCTTTATCTGTGCTTCGAGTTGTGCTTTTGCTTGCATGGTCGTGTTTACTGTCCTTGCTCGTATTGAGGTAATGCGCACTTCGGGCCTGCCAGTTGGGCCGGGCGCGCAAATGGGTTGCGAAATGATGCGTGATGCTTAGTTGATGGACTCACTGATCTTTGTTGGTGACGACGGCTTTTGAATTAAGGCGCGTACTATAGCGTAAAGGTGGCGGAAGGGCGAAACGGAAGGGCGCGGTTTTTGAATCAAGGCCAAAGACAGTTTCAATTTTGCCCCGTGCTATTCAAGGCACACGGGTTCGCGCTGTTAGCGAATTGCCGAGCCCAGGCACAAGAACTACGGAATCCTGAATCAGTTTATCTGGCAGGCATTCCGCCGCGAACCGAT
>JAYUCP010000270.1:0-12070 GCA_043740245.1 Acidobacteriota bacterium
CCACCTGGCAAGCAGATGCAACGCTTGGCGGGCCAATAACATAGCACTGATTTCAAAGGACTTAGGCTTAACCTGGCGCACATGGGTTCTTTACCCGCACCCGCCTGCCGTGTGCAAGTGTTGCGGGTAAAGAACCCGCACCACACTTTGCGTAAGTCCTGTCCAAAAATAAATGATTGCAACTCGTCAGTGGCCCCACGCCAGGGTCGCCAGACCTGCAGCGGCGGCAAAATCTTTGAAGGGCGCGCTCGGTTCGACGCGCAGTCCAAGCTGGGCCGGATCGAGCGAGACCGCGCTATTTTCGAGTGCTGAGGTCATGACTTCGCGAAAACGCTTTTGCTCATAAGCATTGCCCAACGTGAGCAGCCGCGTCAGCGTGACCGGCCCGCTTTCCGGCATCAAACGATCGCGGTAAAAAACCAGCAAGCGGTAAAACTCGTCTTCGCGCTCTTCGGGCGCGCAGGCGACTTCGCGCACCAGAATCGGTTCGTCGCCGCGTGTGATGACCGCGTCAAACCCGTCTTCGCGCAAACTGACCAGCGCCTGATCGTCGCTGAAACCGGTGCGCAACAGCCATTGCGCTTCGCCGAGCGCCTGGGGCAGTAACAAGCCGGTTCTCCAGCCAAGCTGCTTGAAGACGCGCTCGTATTGTTCAGCCACGCGTTCGTTGACCGCCGAAGCCAGCCAGAGGCTGCGGCCATTGAAATCACTAAGCCGTTGATGGTCAATGCGCAACTCGCTGAGCTTGCTGCCGACGCTGCGTTCGATCTTCCACTCGATCATTTGCTCCAATTCGCGCCGCCCTTGCGGCAGCGTGTCGAGCGTGAAGACCAAGCAGCGCGCGCTGCCCGGCGGCAACGTGACAGCCACGCGGCGCAAACGGCGCAGTCCGGCTTGCGCAACGGTTTCGCGCAATTTGTCGAGCAACTCGGCTTCGTTGGTGATGTTAGGTTCGGTGAAGGAGGCGCGCACCAGGCCTTTCGGCAAGCGCGAAACACCGAGGTTGACCGGTTCGAACTCGCCGCCGCGTTTGCGCAAGGTGGTCAGGGCGGCGTGCGTTTCGGTCAGCGAAACCGCAGTGCGCGGCCAATTCGGCTTGGTCAAGAGTTTCCAAAGGCCGGATAAGATCGGAATGTTTGCCATAAGAAAAGGATGAAGGATGAGGGATGAAGGATGAAGGATGAAGGATGAGGGATGAAGGCTCGTCTACCGTTCATCCTTCATCCCTCATCCTTTGGTTCAGTATTCGCTATAGGGTTTGCCGTTGCTGTCGGCGCCTTCAGCGCCGCTTTTGACATTGCGGATGCCGGCTGGGGCGTCTTGACTGATCTTTTCAGTCTCCATTTCGAGTTGCCAGGTATCAATGGATTTGGAGATCGCGTCTTCGGGAACGGCGCGCAGATAACCGGAGGTGACCAAATCCTGCAGGCTGAGCGGCGCCTTTTCTTTGTCCACCGTGTATTTGTCAATCGCTTCGCGCATCACCCAGAGGTCGTGTAGCAAGCGGGTTTCGCGCGCATGCTTGATATTGTGCAAGTAGGCCGGAATCGCCACGGTCGCCAGAATGGCCAGGATGGTCATGACGATCAGCAATTCCAAAAAGGTAAAGCCGCCTTGACCACGCAACGTCGTTAGTTGGGCGCGTTCGTTTCTACGCATCAGATTGTTCAGCTTAAACTTCATTACCAGTCTTTGTATTTCGTCCCGTTTAAGGCCGTCTCCTGGCTTTTGGTGAAGATATCGTAGACATGCTCGCCATCCCAGGAATCTTCTTCAGGCTTTTGAAAAGAGGAGCGCAAACCCCAATCGTTGCTTTTGGTCATGGGGTCGCGCGGAATCTCACGCAAAAAATAAATCTTCTCGCCTTTTATCGTGCCGGGTATGGGTAAGCCTTTGGTCAGGCATTCCAGCTTCATCGGCCAAGCGTCGTGTTTTTGCAAATCAATACAATCCGTCTCCAACGCCAGCAGCACCGGATTCTGGCTGCCATTACGATAGAACCGCTGGAAGTGATCAATGGCGTCGCGCAATTTCTGCAAATTCGCGCGCAATTCCTCTTCGCGTTGCCGTTTGATGCTGTGCTGCAGCATCGGCACGGCCATGCCAACCAGCACTGAAAGAATCGCCAGGGTGATAATCAACTCCAACAGCGTGAAGCCTTGCTCACCGCTTGCTGCCGTGAGGCGCCGCCCTGCAGTCAAGCGCTCCGGTAGTTGTACTGACAACCATGTCTTCATCCGAAATTTTACCAATCCTTGTAACTCGACCCGTTCAGCGCTTTAGTGTCGCTTTTTGAATAAACGTCAAAGATGTCTTCATCGCCGCCTGCTTCAGAAGCTGAAGAGGTGGTGCCCCAATCAAAACTGTTGGTCATCGGGTCGCGCGGCAAACGACGCAAAAACCGATGGATTAAATCTTTGTTGCGGGCATCCGCCACGCCGTCCACCAGGCATTTAAGCTGTTTGGGATAGCAATATGGCGGTGGGCTGTAGCACTCGGTTTCGAGTTGGGTAAAATTCGGGCAAGTCCGGTGAAAAACATCTATCGCCATGCGAATTTCACGCAGATTGCGGCGCAATTCCTGTTCGCGCTGGCGCTGAATCTGGTTGCGCGCCACCGGGATGGCGGCCCCCGCAATTAAGGCGAGCAAGGCCAGCGTCACAATCAATTCCAGGAGCGTAAACCCGCGTTGCCCTGGGGCCGCAGCCAAGCCCCGGCGGCGGACAGCCGGTTGGATGAGCGCCGTGCGTGCGCCCATCCAACGGCTTGCCTGCGCCGGTTCTTTAACCGCTCTCGATTGGTTCAGGTTCGTTTCCATTGTGCTCCAGGCACTCCGCCAGACGGGCTTAGCGAACGATCGTGAGTTGCGCCGGGGTCGCGGTGATCACAGCCAAGGCATTGTTGGTCAGCTTGATCTGCGATTCGCCGCGTTCGATGGCGATCTGCGCCTGGCCTTCACCGACGGCGGTGAATTCGATGACGAGCAAACGTCCCGCAGCCTTAGCGGCTTTGCCGCCGCCCGCGCCAGCGTTGACGACCAGCAGGCCATTCTCGACCGTGTGGGTGATGTCGGCTTGTTTGCCGAGCATATCGCCATCACGCACGGATTTGACCTGCAATTTGGCCGGATCGAAGCGCAACGCCAAAGTGGCGCTCGTCAGCACGGATTGCGCATCCACTTGTAACGTGACGGCGACCAGCCTGTTCATCTGAACGCGGGAGGCAGCCGCGTTCAGGCTGAGCGCGAGCGTTCCGGCTTTGGGCGCTTCGATGCGCATCGGCGTCGGCGCGCCGGGTTGCTCAAACGAGCCGCTCGCGCCAGTCCCGCTCGGAACCGGCGTCAACACGGCGCGCTGCACATTGCCCTGCGGCGCGGACGCAACGCCCGCCGGGTCTGGCGTGCGTGTGGCCGGTTGCTTGCTCGCTTTTTTGGCGGCTTCCTTCTCCTTGAGTATCCTCAGTTGTTCTTCCTGAATCCATTTCTCGACGTGCGGTGGCCGCACGGCCCCGACCACCTGCGCCGGCTTGACCTGAGGTTGCGCGTTCTCGCTGACGCCAGCAGGATTTACGCCGCCCGTCTGGGGTTGTCCAGGTATAACACCAGCAATGCCATTCGGGCCCACGACTTCGCCAACCGGTTGAATGGCTCCATTCGGATTCGCCGCGCCGCCAGGGAACGTCGGATTGACCACGCTGCCGGGAATCATGGCGTTCGCCGCCTCGCTGGTCAGGGTCGGATTCGCGCCCCCATTGTTGAGCGTGGCGGGATTGGGCACGACCGGATTCGGTTCGACCGGCGGGGGCACCGTGACATCGGCTTGCACGGGCGGTTGATTGTAGTTCTGACTCGAACTGCTCGGACTATTCGGATCGCCTTGGATGACCAACTGCTTGCGCGGCGGTTTGGTTTCGGAATTGCCGACCGTCTGGAAGGTATTGGCCGTGCCGGAAGGCCCGGCGGGCAAGCCGTTGTCAGGCAGCGGAGCATTGGCATTGCGCGCCCCTGCCCCATTGGACGCATTGGGCGCGCTGACCGGCGCAATCTGCGCCGACGTTTGCAGCGGGGTATTGGCCGCCGGATCGGCAGGCAAGCCGCGTTCTTGCGCGATCAGACGGCGTTCCTGCTCGTCATCTTCCACCGCGCGATTGATCACGTCTTCAATACTCGTGGGCAGCCCGGAACCTTGGCCGGCGGCGGTCAACGCGCCAGCCAGGTGCGCCAGGTTGTCTTCCTTGGTGATTTCGGTCGGGCGGATGATGTGCGGCGTCACCGTGATGATGATGTCGGTTTGGTGCGTGTCCTGTTTCGGCGTCGTGAACAGGCGTCCCAAGAACGGCAGCATGCCCACCACTGGTATGCTGGTGCGCGAATCGCCTTTGGAATCCTGCGTCACACTCGCCACAATCGAAGTCACACCATCCTGAATACGCGCCGTCGTGCTCAACGAACGTTGCGTGAAATTCGGCGTCAAGGGATCGGCGCCCGCCTGCACGTCGGAGGTCTCGATCTTCATCTTCAATTCGACATAGCCTTCGTTGGTGATTTTCGGCGTCGCATCAATCACCAACCCTACGTCTTTGTATTGAATGTTGTTGAACAAGCCGCCGCCGTAGCCGCTAGCGCCGAAGCCGTTCAAGGCGCCGCCCAAGGTCGGATTAACCCCGCCCTGTTGCCCAGGGATACCGCCCAGGCCGCCGGCGCCGCCATAGCCGCCATTCCCATAATTTTGGCCCAGGCTGACCGGCACGCTGCGCCCCACTTTGGTGTTGTTCGGCTGGTTGTCCAGCGCGTGAATTTGAATCTTGTTGAGCAAGCGCGAATGACCTTTGGATTGCAACAGACTGATCGTGGTCGCCGGCAAGCCGATCAATCCACCCACCCCGCTGAAGGGGTTGAAGGTCGTGCCAGCCAGGGCCACCGCGCCGCGCGCGATGCCGCCCAGATTGGCAAGGGACGAGGTCTCACCGGCAGTGTAGAACTTGGTTTCGCCTGTGGCTTTGTCTACGTATGAACCTTGCACCGTGAGCCCTTTGTCGGAGGCAAGCTGGTTGCCGATTTGCAGCTTGGTATCGTTGGAGACCTCGTAAATCTCCACGTCAATCACGACTTCGCTGATGTTCTTGTCCACGCTTTCGAGGATGTCCTGTACCAACTGCAATTCGCTGGGTGTGCCTTTCAGAATCACCGCATTCTGGCCTTCGAGCGTGCCGACCGGACGGCCCGGAATCAGCGAGTTGAGCACCTGGCGCGCGTCGTTGATTTTGATGTTGCCCAGATAGAAGGTCTTGACCGCGGCCCGCTCATATTTTTGCCGCGTTTGCTGGTTGTCGGCATAAACCATAATCGTTTTGCGTGCCACTTCCTCAAAGGTCATCTTGTTTTGCATCAAGAGCAGATCGAAGGCCTTGGCCATCGTGATGCCGCGCAATTCGAAATTGACTTTGCCTTGCGTGCGCACCGATTCGTCAAACAGCACATTGAGATCGAGCGTGCGCGCGAGGGTTTTAACACAGTCCTTGAACTCGGTGTCCTTGAAGGTAATGTCTTGCGGAATGTCACGGCTGCGCGGCTTGCTGGCCACTTTGACTTCGTTGCTGACGGGCTTCAGATTCCCAGTCCTATCGTCATATTTGAATTGCCCCAGGCCGTTCACTTGATCTTTTTGAATGGCAATCATGCTGCGCATTTTCAGGCTGGCCATCTCGTTGCCCGGATCGTAACCGAGCGCCTGGCGAAAGGCGTTGTAGGCACTGGCGTAATCGCCCTGTTTAGCTAATTCATCGCCACGTTTGGTGAACATGAGCGAAGCGTTTTGCAGCGAACGCGCGTAATGCAGCTTGTATTCGGCATTTTGCGGATCGGCCGCCACGGCCAACGCAAATTCCTGCGCGGCCAGCTCCCATTGCTGTGACTCTTCGTGTTTGAGGCCTTCCTTATAACTCTTCTTCCCCGATTTGTTATCGGCGAAAGCCGTTACCGCCGTCACCGGCAGCGCCAGGCAGCACGTGAGCAGCACTGCCAAAAACTTGTGGACTGTGGAATTAGTTTTCATAACTGACCTTCTCTTCCCTGACATG
The DNA here is from genome assembly GCA_043740245.1 of Acidobacteriota bacterium. Classification (GTDB taxonomy): domain Bacteria; phylum Acidobacteriota; class Blastocatellia; order RBC074; family RBC074; genus JACPYM01. Next base: position 6,079 of record JAYUCP010000270.1, read on the forward strand.
TTCTATGTGTGTGTAGCACGCCTTGACGGGCTTGCCATATACAGCGCCGGGCACTTGTTGCCAAAAAAATTAAACTGATCGGGGTGCTTTTAGAGAGGGGATGATAATTCAGTGCAGAAGCTGCGCGTAATTTAGCCTCATACGCCTGCCAACTGCAACCTATTGCCGGCCATGCCGGAAACCGCTCGTGAGGGGGTTTCAGACCAGGCCGTTACTTCATCTCCTCGACAAACGTCACACGATTGATCTCGTACAACGTTGTCTGTCCTTCAAAAACCAGCCGTAAGGCCGATTGGCGCAACGTACCGAGACCTTCCTCGGTCGCCACGCGGCGCACTTCGGAGCCGGGCTTGCGCGCGATGATGAGTTCGCGGATGGTGTCGGACATATCCAGCAATTCGTGGATCGCCGTGCGGCCGCGATAGCCGGTGTGGTTGCAGATTTCGCAACCCACACTCTTGTAAAAAATCTGATCCTGATACTTCGAGGGCATCAGCCCCGCCTCGATGAACTCCGCTTCGGTCGGAGTATAGCGCTGTTTGCAACGCGTGCAGAGCACGCGCACCAGCCGTTGGGCCAGCACGCAATTGAGCGCCGAGACGAAGTTATACGGCTCTACGCCCATATTGATGAAACGTCCGATCACGTCAATCACGTTGTTGGCGTGCACGGTGGTGAAAACCAAATGGCCGGTGAGCGCCGAGTTGATGGCGATCTGGGCCGTCTCGTTGTCGCGGATTTCGCCGACCATGATCTTGTCCGGGTCGTGGCGCAAGATCGAACGCAGCCCGCGCGCAAAGGTCAGGCCCTTCTTTTCATTCACCGCGATCTGCGCGACGCCGCGCAATTGATACTCGACCGGGTCTTCGATCGTGATGATCTTGTCTTCGTCGTTGCGAATCTCGTTGAGCGCGGCATAGAGCGTCGTCGTCTTGCCCGAACCGGTCGGCCCCGTCACCAGCACCATCCCGTAAGGCTCCAGGATAAAGCGGCGAAAGATGGCCAGCAGTTTCGGATCGAAGCCGACGACTTCGAGCTTCAGGTCCTTGAACTCTTCGTTGATCTGCTCTTTGTCGAGAATACGAATCACGACGTCTTCACCGTGCACGGTCGGGATGATCGAAACGCGGAAGTCCACCTTGCGGCCCTTGATACGCATGCGGAAGCGGCCGTCCTGCGGCACGCGGCGCTCGGCAATGTCGAGTTCCGAGATGACCTTGATGCGCGAAACGATGGTCTGATGGTGGCGCAAATCAATCGGTTCGCCCGCTTCGTAAAGCGCGCCGTCAATGCGGTAGCGCACGACCATGTCGTTGTCGCGCGTTTCCATGTGAATGTCGGACGCGCGCTTTTCGAGCGCCGTGAACACCAGCGTATCAACCAGCTTGATGATCGGCGAAATCTCAGAGTCATTCGACAAGCGGTCGAGATCGAGCACCTCTTCGCCCGTTTCTGTCTCTTTGATGAGCGAAGCGCGGAAGCCTTCGGTCGCCTCATTCAGCACGCGCTGCGAAGCGTCGCCCTTGCGCAAGACGCCTTCGATGGCGCTCCAGGTCGTGACTTCGACCTTGATCGCCGAGTGCAACTGCGCTTTGAGTTCATCCAGCAACAGCAGATCGGAAGGATCGGCCATCGCAATCACCATGTGGCCGTTCTCGCGCCGCAACGGCACGAATTTGCTGCGCAACATCAAATCCACCGGCAGCGATTGCACCAGCGCGTAATCCACCGGCGTCGTATCGAGATTGACGTAATTGAGCCGGTAGCGTTGCGCCAGCCGTTCGGCATTGGCCTTTTCGCTAGCCTTGTCGGCGGCTTGATTGAGGGCGTAATTGGCTTGTTCTGTTGCTGCTGTCATTCGTTTCTCTGATTTGTTTCGTTAGGTCAGTGCGGTTCCAATTTCAAAGCTCAAATTCGAGAGCGTGAGTTACTGCCCCGCCGCATTCACCATCTGCAACATCGGCATGTAAATCGCCAGCAGGATCGTGATCACCACGCCCGCCATCGCAAACAGGATCGCCGGTTCGATAAAGGTCGTCAATTGGCCTAGCTTGACCTCGGTCTCGGCGTCGTAAAAACCCGCGACCTCATCCAGCATCTCGCGCAATGAGCCGGAACGTTCGCCCACGCCGATCATATCCACAGCCAGTTTCGGCACCCAGCCGGCTTCGTCCAGGCTTTCGGTGAACGGTTTGCCTTCACGAATCTTGCCCAGGGCCGGTTCGGTGGATTTGCGCAATTCGTAATTGGTGACGGACGAGAGCGCAATCTGAAACGATTCGACCAGCGTGATACCGCCGTGCAACAGGGTCGCCAAGCTGCGCGACATCTGCGCCGTCGTCATCTGCTTGACCAGCGTGCCGACCAGCGGGATTTTCAAAACCCAGCGATCCAAAGTGCGCCGCCCGTTCTCGGTCTTGCGCCACGAGAAAAGTAGAAAAACCGTGATCGCCAGCGCCGGCGCCATCCAGAATATATTCGCTTCCATCACGCTCGAGATACCGACCACGAAGATCGTAATCGGCGGCAATTTGCTGCCCAGGTTCTCGAAGATGGACGTGAAGCGCGGAATCACAAACGTCGTCAGCACCGTCACCAGTATCGTCGCCGCGCAGAGCAGGATGATCGGATAGGTCAGCGCGCCGCGAATCTTGCGTCGCAAGGCCACGACGGACTTGGTGTAATCAACGTAGCGGCGCAGCACATCGTCCAGATTGCCCGACCGTTCGCCGGCCAGAATCGAAGCCGTGTAAATCTGCGGGAAGGTGTCGCCCTGTGCAGCAAAGGCGTCCGACAGCGCGACGCCGTTTTTGATGCGCGATTCGACATCGGCCAGCACCAGCCGCAGCTTCGGATTGGGCGAATGCTGGCGCAGCATCTGGATGGATTGCAGCACCGGCAACCCGGCGTGCAGCAACGCGGCCAATTGCTGATTGAAGAGCAAAAAATCGTCGAGCTTGATTTTGAGATTGCGCGTGCCCGCGCCGCCCACTCGCACGCCATTGATCATTCCCGAAGTCGCCACCGAAAAGATGCGATAGCCTTCGGCTTGCAAGCGCTGGCGCAACTCATGTTCGGTCAGCCCTTCGACCGTGCGCGTCACGATCTCGCCTGCGGGCGTGCCCAATTTGCAAATGTATTCTGCCATCGTGAGTTCGATCTCTTTTGTCAGCAGTAGCTGCCACAACTTAGGCCGTAAAGAATGCGGCTCTTCAGAACGTGTTCGCCAGTCTCATCAATACAGGGCAGTCACGGGTGGGCTCGGAGCGGGAACTGATGCAATAGGGGGCAGTCAAGGAAGACCTGAGGTCGCTGCTTGTCTCGTGTCAGTAAGTCAGTCTTTCAATTTGCTACAGCTTTGTTCTTCGTTCTTCATCTCTTGCTTGGCCATGATCGGCATCAATATACACTTTGCCCAAACCCAGGAAACGACCGGTCTTTCACGCCCTGGCGCACGGAAGGTTTCAGAAAGATTCTGAAAAATTTTCAGACCAGTTTTTTTCGGCGACGTTTGAGCAAAGCGGCTGAAAAATCAGCCCAAACAACAAGGGAAAAACATCGCAGCCACCTTCACGGCTGCGGCAGGATTTGGTTCCGAAATACTTGTGTGGCAAGCGGAACGTTTAGCAACGGCCACGACCGGTTCGTGGATGATGAATGGGGTGAGGATCGCACACGAACCAGCCGCAGCGTTGCTGGCACCAAAGACCGCTGGCAAAGCCTGCTCTTCAACTGCGCTCTGTTTGCAGCAATCAAGCAGCACGCGCCAAAGCTGACAGCCAGACTTCACCGAAAAGCCCGGCAGCTTCGCCATAAAATCGTGACCCAGTGAAAATCAAAGGGGATGGTTTTCAGTTCGTAATAGCAGCGCTGTGCAGTTGTGTGAACCCTGGCTCAACTACGCAGGCTTTGTCAGATTACAGTTCAGAAAAGTGTTTGGCAGCGAAGTTCAGCTTTCGACGTCTCGCTTAACCGAAAAGCCTGATGAGGTTCGCCTGCAACACGCAGCGCATTGTATTGGCTGACTACGACCTGCGTCAACCGCTCTTCCATAAATCGCGACAAGCGAGCCGCAACGCGCCTGCAGTACAACCGCTAGAAAAAAAACTCCGCATCGTGGTAAGCTGTCGCCGCATTCCGTCAAGGCAGCAGCCCACGACTTTTCCGTTGCTGTTGCCGCACTAAATCAGAGCACGCAGCATTGGATGACACTGGCGGCAAGCGCTGCTGGGCAAGTTGGTGACGCGTATGCTCCGGCAGCAATCGGTCGCTACCGGCCCCGGTACTGCCCACAAAGGAAGCAAAGCCCAAGTGAATCCGGCGAACCAAGAGATAACTCGTTGCCCAGAGTCTGAGGTCGCGATGTCGTTTACGCTTGAGACTGGCAACGTCCAAGTCAATGCCCGTTCCACCATCAGCAATCCGGCGAGCAAACTGTTTATCAGCTTCGTCGGCGGGCTGTGCGCGGGGCGCGATGGCGTCGTCTTGGAAAAGACCGAAGCCGTCTTTGGTCGCGGCGACGATTGCGATGTCATGCTGGAGGGAGATACCGTCTCGCGCTATCACTGCAAAATCAAACGCATCGGCAACGCCTTTCTGGTCGAAGACACCAGCCGCAACGGCACCTATCTCAATGGCGAACGCATTGCCACGACGCAACTGCGCGATCAGGATCAATTGCGCGTGGGCCAGAACATTCTGCTGATTCATCTTTCTTCAAATGTCGGCACCGGCGCCTTGACCAGCAAGAACACCACGCCGGACTTGTTGCCTTATCTGCTTGAGTTGAAACCCCACATTGTCGTCAAGGGCCTGGAAATCGGGGTCACCCAGCCTTTCGGCGAAGACCGCATTACAATCGGCCGCCGCGGCGACAACCATCTGGTATTGGATTACGACAACATCTCGCGCCAGCATCTATGCATCGAGCGCAACGACGAGCAATACATCGCCAGCGATATGGGCAGTGCCAACGGAACCTATCTCAATGACCAGCGTATGCAAGCTGCCACGCTCAATGACGGCGACTGTTTGCGCATTGGCGATTACACCCTGACCGTCAAATTGCGCGGCCAGGATTGCATCTTGAGTTTCAAGCAGGTGACCAAATCCTAACGCGCGGCCCAAAAGCGCAGTATTGATCACGCATCCCAACTATGATCGGGCGCACCATCGGTAATTACGAAGTTGTCAGCCAATTCGGCGAAGGCGGAATGGGCGAGTTGTACCTGGGCCGCCACACGCGCCTCGCCCGCGAAGTCATCATCAAAACCATCCGCACCGAAGATTTCAGCCCGCGCCAGATCGAACATTTGCGCACGCGCCTCGAACGCGAAGCCTTCATCCAATCGCAACTCGAACATCCGAGCATCGTCCGCGTCTACGATTTCATCGCCGAGGCCGAGTCCACGTTCATGGTGATGGAGTACGTGCCGGGCCGCGACCTGCGCCGCATGATCGCGCGCGAGACCGGCCCCGTGCAGCCCGCGCGCGCCATCCGCCTGTTCAAACAAATCCTGCGCGCGATTGATTACGCGCACCATTTCATCTACTCCGACCAGCAGGGCAAGAAGCACCAGGGCATCATCCACCGCGACCTGAAGCCGGCCAACATCCTGATCACGCCCAACGACATCGCCAAAGTCACCGACTTCGGCATCGTCAAGGTGCGCGGCGTCAAGGGCGGCACGCAGATGGGCTTCAACCCCGGCACGCCCGAATACATGTCGCCCGAACAGGCGCGCGGGCGCGAACTGGATCACCGCTCCGACATCTATTCCCTCGGCGTAGTCTTTTACGAAATGCTGACCGGCAACGTGCCCTTCGCCGACACGGGCGACGGCACGTCCGATTATGAAATCCGGCGCGGCCACATCGAATTGCCGCCCCCGCCGCCGCGCCAGTTCAAAGCCGACCTCTCGCCAGAAATCGAAAAGATCGTCTTGAAGTCGCTGGAAAAAGACCCGGATGACCGTTACCAGACGGCGCGCGA
>JAYUCP010000271.1:0-30734 GCA_043740245.1 Acidobacteriota bacterium
CAGGCATGGGGGCATCGGAACACGGCTCATCATCGAGCTGGGAACGCATGTCAAACTCAACCAACTCGGCGGCGTTTATGGCCCGGACACCAATTTCCAGATCGGCAACCGTGAGCGCGTGCCCGATCTGGCGTTTGTTTCCGCCGCACGCATCCCGCCGGAAGGCGAACCGGAAACCGCCTGGCCCATCGCGCCCGATCTGGCCGTCGAAGTCATCTCGCCCAACGATTCGTTTGAACAGGTGCATCGCAAGTTGCGCGAATACTTCGCCGCAGGTGTGCGCGAGGTCTGGCTCATCTCAATGGAACAGCGCACGGTGATGATTTATCACTCGCCGGTTGTGGCCGGCGTTATCACACTGACCGAAGACGACGAGTTGACCAGCGCAGCCTTGCTGCCCGGTTTCCGCTGCCGCGTCGCCGAACTATTCAAACAACCGGCCCATCGGCCTGCCGATGCCTGATCCCGATCAAGCCATCCGCTTTAGCAACCGCGCGTAGTTCTCGCGGCAGGTCTTCAGTTTCGGATGATCCGCGTCAAGCGTCCGTTCAAAGATCGCCAGCGCGCGTTGGTAGAGCGGTTCGGCTTCTGCAAATCTCCCGGCGGCTTTATAAAACACAGCCAGATTGTTCAGCGTCATCGCCACGTCGGGATGATCCGCGCCCAGCAGTTTTTCTTTCAGCGCCAGCGCGCGGCAATAAAGCCGTTCGGCTTCGTCGCTGTGGCCTTGCGCGTTTTTGAGCGCGGCCAGGTTGTTCAGGTTGACGGCAATCTCGTAATGCTCCGGCCCGTAAGCGCGCTCGAAGATCGCCAGGGCACGATGGTAGAGCGGCTCCGATTCGTCGTACTTCTGCTGCCCATCCAGCAGCGCGGCCAACGCGGCGACATCGGCGGCGACGTCTACATGATCCGGCCCCAAAGCTTTTTCCCGCAACTCAACCGAGCGCCTCGCGTAAGGCTCGCCCTCGGCAAAACGCCCGCGCGCGTGCTCCAACCCGCCCAGGTTGTGATAGAGCGTCGCGACGTTCGGATGCTCCGCGCCCAGCTTCGTTTCGGTGATCGTCAGCGCGCGTTGATAAAGCCGCGCGACTTCGTCGAAGTTGCCCGTGTATTTGTAGAGCACCGCCAGGTTGTTGAGCACGCTGGCGACCAGCAGGTGTGCCGCGCCGAAACCCGCTTCGGCCTCGGCGAGCGCGCGGCGGTAAAGCGGTTCGGCTTGCTGGTAACGGCCCTGCGCGCGGCATGCGTCGGCCTCTTCGAGCAAGGCCAGCACGCGCGCTTTGGTCTCAGACGGTGCGGTCGGCGGCGTGGTCATCGCGTTATTCCTCCGATTGCGTGGCCGCGCCGCGCGCCAGGATTTGCTGCAGCAGGGCGGGCGAAAGCACCCGCGTGCTCCTGCGCGTCTCAGGCGGCGGATTGTCAGTTGGCGCGGCCAGCAATGCCTGCAATTCAGCGGCATCGTAAGCGAGCGTCGTACTGCGCAGTTGGCGCGTCTGGCGCGGGACGTTCAAAGTTGTCGTGAGCATTGCTTGCCTCCTTCGAGCAGAGTGAGAGTTGGCGAAACAGTAGCGCAACCTGCCGAGGTTGCGCGGCGTGATGACGCGAGCCTGGCTTGAAACGGACGCCTTGCCAGCCGCGTAACTGACGGAGTTCACCGTTGCCCGCAAGACTCACGTAATCACGCCGCGCAACCTCAGCAGGTTGCGCTACTGTTTCTACCGGAAGATAAGTTTTCCTCTGCCGTCCAGCGCAGACTCAGCGGCGCCCGAACGACAGAGGAAAAGATTGCGCGGTGCGCGGGCTTGCGCGGGGCAACTTAGCGGACGGCATCGCTGACCAGCGTCTCGTTGTGGTTGACGACGAAGCCCGGCGCGATCACTGCTTCCAACTCTTCCACGTTCAGTTCGATCACTTCGTTATTGTTCGTTTTCATAAAGCATCCTTTCGGCTGTCTCAGCCATTGGTGGCGACCGGCCATCACGCCTGCCGCCGCAGTTTTGGTGTGGGTCGCTCGCGGTCGCTCGACCGTTCGCTTCCCGTTGTTTTTTGAGAGCCAGCGTTTCTCGCTCTCACCTACCTAAACGGGATTTGCGGACGGGAGCTATCATCGCCCTGAAAAAAATTCTGCCTGGGCGGACGATTTTCGACGAGAGGGTAATAGGAGTAATGGGAATGATGGGAGCAATGGGAGCACACGTAACTTACGCGCTCCTATTACTCCTATTACTCCCATTACTCCCATCGTTGCGGGATTCAAACCGTCCGCACAGGTCGAAAAAACCTGCCGGAAGTTTTCAGCGGCAACCGCGGGATATGTCTTTGCCCATGCCGCGCGTATAATCCGCCGCGGCACGCAGTAAATCATCGCAAGAGGAAGCCACAAACTATGGCGACCACGTCGCACGAAGTCACGCAATGGCTGCACGAATGGAGCAACGGCGATCAAGCGGCGCTCGACCGGCTGTTGCCCGTGGTCTATGGCGAACTGCGCCAGATGGCGCACCGCTATATGGCGCGGCAAAAACCCGGCCACACGCTACAAACCACGGCGCTCATCAACGAAGCCTTCGTCAAGCTGGTCGGCCAGCCCGACAAACACTTTGCGAACCGCGCGCATTTTTTCGGCGTCGCGGCCCAAGCCATGCGCTCCATCCTGGTGGATTACGCGCGTTCCAAACAGTTCGCCAAACGCGGCGGCGGCGCGCAAGCCGTCGCGCTCGACGAAGCCATGACCGTGTCTGCCGAACGCGCGGGGGAATTGGTGGCGCTCGATGACGCCTTGCAAGAATTGGCGAAAGTGGATGCGCGCAAATGCCGGGTGGTGGAATTGCGTTACTTCGGTGGACTGAGCGTGGAAGAGACGGCGGAAGTGTTGAAAGTATCGGCAATCACGGTGATGCGTGATTGGAGTATGGCTAAATCCTGGCTGCACCGTGAGCTTAGCCAGAACAATAAAGATGACGCCTGAACGTTGGCAACAAATCGAAGAGCTTTATCATGCCGCTCTTGCCCACGCGCCCGCCGTGCGTGCGGCCTTTCTGCAACAAGCCTGCCCGGACGACGAAGCCTTGCGCCGCGAAGTCGAATCACTGCTCGCCGCGCACGATCAGGCTGCCAGCTTTATCGAAGCGCCGCCTGCCGACATTGCCGCCGGCCTGGTTGCCGAAGAGCAAGCACGCTCCATGAACGGTCGCACGCTCGGCCATTATCGCATCGCATCTTTGTTGGGCGCGGGCGGAATGGGCGAAGTTTACCGCGCGCGCGACACCCGGCTCGACCGCGACGTCGCCGTCAAAATCCTGCCCGAACATCTGGCGCAAGATGCCGAAGCCCTGCGCCGCTTTGAACGTGAAGCCAAAGCCGTGGCCGCGCTCTCGCACCCGAACATCACCGCGATCTTCGATTTTGGCACGGAAGCAGGCGTGAGCTATGCCGTGATGGAGTTGCTGGAAGGCGAGACGTTGCGCGCGCGCTTGCAGCGCGGCGCGTTGCCGTGGCGTGAAGCGGTCGAGCTTGCCAGCGCAATCGCAGATGGACTGGCCGCTGCGCACGCCAAAGGGATCATTCACCGCGATTTGAAACCGGAGAACATTTTTTTGACCGCAAGCGGCGGCGTGAAGATTCTGGATTTCGGCATCGCGCGGGTGAAGCACGTTGTTACGGCTGAGGCTGAGACCTTGGCTTCGTTCCAGACGACCAAGCCCGGCGTGGTGCTGGGCACGCTCGGCTATATGTCGCCGGAGCAGGTGCGCGGGAAAGAAGCCGATGCGCCGAGCGATATTTTTTCGCTCGGTTGTGTGCTGTATGAAATGGTCAGCGGCCAACGCGCCTTCACTGGCGAGACCGGCGCGGAAGTCATCGCGGCGATTTTGAAGGAAGAGCCGCCTGCTTTGACTGGAGCGGGAACACTCAGGCAACTGCCGGTGGAATTGGCGCAGATCATCGGGCATTGCTTGGAAAAGAGGCCAGTGCAGCGTTATCAATCGGCCCGTGAACTCTCACCTGATTTACGTGCGCTTTTGGATGGGGGCGGATCGTTGATCTTTTCTTCGAGGCAGGCACGGAAACCGTTGCGCCCGGGCATCTGGCTTGGCACAGCATTGGTCGTGCTGTTGCTTGGGGCGGCGGTTTGGCTCTATTGGGGTAGGCAAGTGCAAGCGTTTGATTCGCTCGCGGTCTTGCCGTTGGTCAACGCGAGCGGCGATGCCGAGACGGAGTACCTCAGCGACGGGATTACTGAAGCGCTCATCAACAGCCTGTCTCAATTTCCGCAACTAAAGCGAGTCATCGCGCGCAGCACTGTGGCGAGTTACAAAAACAAAGAGATTGACCCACGAAAAGTCGGGCAGGAACTGAACGTCCGCGCTGTGCTCACCGGGAAGATGATTCAGCGGGGTAACGATTTGATCATAGTGGCGGAACTGGTCAACACCACGGACGGAGCGCGGCTGTGGGGCGACCAGTATCAGCGCAAGCTGGCCGAATTGATGACTATTCAGGCCGAGATCGCCAAGCAGATAACAGATAATCTGCGCCTCAGGCTGACGGGTGAAGAGCAACAGCGCTTGACGAAACGCTACACCGATAATCCCGAAGCCTATCAGCTCTATTTGAAAGGCCGCTATTACTCGAACCAGCTCACAATCGAAGGGTGTAAGAAGGGGATCGAGCTTATGCATCAGGCAATCGACTTGGACCCGACCAATGCGCTAGCTTACGCAGGGTTGGCCGACGCTTACGCCGACGCATCGAGTGTTTGCCTGCCCGCCAACGAAGCGCTCCCACATGTGAAGGCGGCGGCGGAAAAGGCGTTGAAGTTGGACGATACGCTCGTCGAAGCCCACACCATGCTCGCCGTGATCAAAGCCAATTTCGAATGGAACTGGGCGGAGGCAGAAAAGGAGTTCAAGCGGACGATTGAACTCCGCCCGAGTTATGCGCGAGCGCATCAGGCATATGGCCTCTTTTTGATGATGCAGGGGCGGACGGACGAGGCTATCGCAGAGATGACGCGGGCACACGATCTTGACCCGCTCACAAACTCGCTCAGTGCGAGTCTTGGATGGTTCTATTACCTGGCGCGCCGGTACGATGAAGCGCTCGCGCGATCACAGCAGCTTATCAAGCTCGTTCCGGGTCTCGCCGTGGCGCACTACAACCTTGGCATGATTTACGAACAACAGGGAAAACACGAGGAAGCCATAGCCGCTTTCAACCAGGCGCAGCTTTTAGATCCGGGGAATCAGGCTATTTCTGCCCTGCTTTGCCATGCTTATGCTTCGGCGGGAAGAAAAGACCAGGCGCAGCGGCTTCTAGCCGATCTAATCCAGCAGTCAAATAAAGGCAACCTCGATCCGGTCGGCGTCGGAACCATTTACGCGGCGCTCGGAGATAGGGACCAAGCTTTCGTCTGGCTGGAGAAGAGCTATCAGATACGGGAGGATAACTTGCTCTTCCTCAAAGTTGATCCTAAGTTCGACAGCCTGCGCTTAGACCCGCGCTACGCCGAACTGCTCCAGCGACTAAATCTCTCACCGCAGCGTCTTCGTTGAGCGTTGGAACTCAAGAGGAGCGTTTCAGAATTGCTGCTTGGTCAGTAGCCACCGTGAAAGAGAGTTGCAGAGACTCTTTCCTTGCCAGTAGCTCGCTCCTGCTGAGGCGCGCCCCTGCACGCCAGCCACTAAGGCCAGCGCCAGGGACGCGGTGGTGGAACTGCCTTGCAAGAGCTTAATGACCGAGGGCGCGCAGTTCGGCGCGTGCTGCCTATGACCGTGGCACGACAGTTAAGTGGTAGGTCACATTCTGTCCCCAACTCGGAGCGCCGAAGTGCAGCGTATGTGCGCCTGGTGTCAGGGGTGCAAGCAACAGCCAGTAACCAACGGCAACGCCAGGCTGTGGGTTGCCTGTGACACAGGGATCGAAGATGGCGCTCAGGGCCGGGTCAGCCGTGAAGGTAAAGAGCCGCGAAGTGGCCCGGTAGGAAGTCAGGTTACTGAGTGGCGTTCCATCTATTTCAGCGAACAGATCCGTGAGTTGTGGCAGGAAAACATTGCCTGTGCGCTGGAGAAAGTGCTCCAGGGTCTCGCCGGGGTCAGGCTCGAAGCCGAACTGGGGTGGGCACGGATAATCGTTGATCAAGTTCGCCAACGGGAAGAACAGACTCGTTCCCACAGGCACCTCACCCGAGCGCGTGGTCGGCCCAAGGTTGGCCCCGGCCAGAAACCACACGTTGCCTGATTGGTGTGCACTGATGTTTACGGCACCGCCAGTGCTATAAAACGGGATGTCCGCAACGGGGAACGAGAGCGCCCACTGCCACCACATAGCACCAAACCTGCCGTAGGCAAGGCCGTTATTGGGGATGACTGTGGGGTTGGGATTGCCACCGGACTGCGCCTGTGGCTTGGTGGTTGGCATCAGCAGCCCCAGGACGAGCACCAGGGTTGCGATGATGCAGTACCGATATTGTTTTCTGCACGTAATCATGATTTTTCTCCTTTTGGCTCCCCGTAGGGAGAGTTGAGATACACGTATCGCGTCAGGAAGTGCAGCATTGCACTCCCGGTTTGGATGGGAGGTTGAATGGCAGTTTCCTGTCGAGTCCGCGACGGTGCGCCAGCGCCACGTTACGTGGGGACCACCGCCGCCCTGGGCAACCAATTGCTGCCTCACTCACTTAAACGGGAGTCAGCGAGAACACCTATCATCGGGCGAAAATATTGTTTCGAGCGGATGGAGTCGGAAGGTAGAAGCTGTCTGCTGGGGCTATAATCCGAGTCGCCAGAGGTGAGGCATTCTTCCTTGGAACCCACCCAAACTGACCGTATCAGAAATTGAACAAGGCCGTCGGGCGTAACGAGTCGCGTAAAGAAGAAACAAGCTGACTTGAGCTTGCCACAAAGACTTTCAATTGGCTTAGAGGTTTTATAGCCGCAGGTAGAAACAAACCAACTTGGTGAATAGATGACACCTGAGCGATGGCAACAGATTGAGCAAATCTATCACGCCGTGTTGGAAGGTACGCCAGCCAAACGCGCTCTCGTGCTGCAACAAGCCTGCGCGGACGACGTCGAGTTGCGCCGCGAAGTCGAAACGCTGCTCGCCGCTCATGACCACGTGGACAGCTTTATCGAAACTCCGCCAGATGATGTCGTGGCTGGTATGTTCGCCGAAGCCCAAGCCCAAACCATGACGGCGCGCACGCTCGGTCATTATCAAATCGCCGCTTTGTTGGGCGCGGGCGGAATGGGCGAAGTTTACCGCGCGCGCGACACCCGGCTCGACCGCGACGTGGCCGTCAAAATCCTGCCCGAACATCTGGCTGACAACGCCGAAGCCCTGCGCCGCTTCGAGCGCGAAGCCAAAGCCGTGGCCGCGCTCTCGCATCCGAACATTCTGGCGATCTTCGATTTCGGCACGGAAGCGGGCGTGAGCTATGCGGTGATGGAACTGCTTGAAGGCGAAACCTTGCGCGCGCGCTTGCAGCGTGCGGCGTTGCCCTGGCGCAAGGCCGTGCAGATCGGCGTGGCGTGCGTGGAAGGCTTGGCCGCCGCCCACGCCAAAGGCATCATTCACCGCGACCTCAAACCGGAAAACATTTTTCTGACCACTGCGGGACAGATCAAGATTCTCGATTTCGGCATCGCGCGCGTGAAGCACGTCGTCTCGCCCGACGCCGAGACCGGCGCCTCGACCTGGGCCGAGACGACGCGGCCCGGCACGGTGCTGGGCACCATCGGGTATATGTCGCCGGAGCAAGTGCGCGGTGAAGAGGCCGACGCGCCGAGCGATATTTTTTCACTTGGCTGCGTGCTGTATGAAATGGTCGGCGGGCAACGGCCCTTTGCGCACGCGACGACAGTGGAGGTGATCGCGGCGATCTTGAAAGAAGAGCCTGCCGCCCTGGCCGCGACCGGGCGCGAAATTCCCATCGGGTTGGAACAGTTGATCTGCGGCTGTTTGGAGAAGCAACCATCCGCGCGGCTGCAATCAGCGCGTGACCTGGCGCACGACCTGAAAGCCATTGCGGACGGGCGGGAGACGCAACAGATACTTCCCGCGCAGGCACGGCCTCGCAGGCGTTTGGCCGCGTGGCTGGGCGCGGCGGCTGTTGTTTTGTTGCTCGGCGCGCTGGCGTGGCTGCTGCTGGCGGGCAGGGGAGAGCAGGCGATTGATTCGTTGGCAGTCTTACCGCTAGCCAATACAAACAAGGATGCGGATACCGAATATCTGTGCGACGGAATCACAGAAAGCCTGATCAACAGTTTGTCGCAACTGCCACAACTGAAGCGCGTCATCGCACGCAGCAGCGTGGAGAACTACAAAGGCAAAACCGTTGAGCCGCACGAAGTCGGGCTGAAGCTGAACGTCCGTGCCGTACTAATCGGAAAGATGATTCAGCGTGGCAGCGATCTAACCATCGAAGCGGAGTTGGGCAACGTCGCGGATGGCGCGCGGCTCTGGGGTGAACGCTTCAGCAGCCGGCTTTCCGATCTGTTCGCCTTGCAGGAAGAGATCGCCAGACACATCTCCGAAAGCTTGCGGTTGAGGCTGAGCGCTGGTCAGCAGCAGCGATTGGCGAAACGCCAGACCACCAACATCGAGGCCCATCAGCTTTACCTCAAGGGCCGCTACCACGCGAGCAAGAACACCAAAGAGGGGTTGGGAAAATCCATTGAACTTTACAAGCAAGCTATTGCCCTTGATCCGAATTTCGCACTGGCGTGGGTGGGGATCGCTGACACCTACTTTGATCTTTCGGGACTCTATCTGCCGTCAAAGGAGGCCGCACCCAGGTCGCGCGCGGCGGCGCTGAAGGCTCTGGAATTGGACGAGTCACTACCCGAAGCTCATGCCGCACTTGCAATTGTGAAATCACTGGACGATTGGAAATTGGAAGAAGGCGAGCGAGACTTCAAACGGGCAATTGCCCTTAACCCCGGCTATGCGCGTGCGCACAATCTTTACGGTGTCACATTGGTTTATCGCGGTCGCTTTGATGAAGCGCAGGTGGAGATGAATCGCGCCAGCGAGTTGGACCCGCTCTCGCCCTTCGTTCAAGTGGGCACCGTCTGGCCGGTTATCTTCGCGCGCCGTTACGATCAAGCCATCGAACAATTCCGCAAAATTATTGACTTGGAACCGGAGTTCCCCAATGCCTACACCAACCTTGCCTGGGCTTATATCTGGAAAGGGATGCCCGCGGAAGCCTTCGCCCCGTTGGATAAGGCTCAATCGCTCGACAATTTTTGGGGAGTTGCAGCGGCGCGGGGTTATGCCTACGCGGTCACCGGCCAGCACGATAAAGCGCGACAAGTACTGGCAGAATTGCAGGAGCGGGCCAACCGCGAGCAGGTCTCGGATTATGGTCTGGCTATCATTTACGCCGGGCTGGGGGAGAAAGACCTGGCTTTCGCCGCGCTGGGTAGGGCTTACCAGTTGCGGGATGAATTTCTGTTGATGGTCGGAGTGGATCCGTTCTTCGATAACCTACACTCAGACCCGCGCTTCGCAGACTTGCTGCGGCGGATGAACCTGGCGCCGTGAGCCAGGCAAAACCAAAACGAGTTGAAAAGCTGAAAGGATTCCAGATGCCGATTGTCAGAATACTCGCCCTCGTCACCTTGCTGGCGGTCTTGTCACTGCCAGTCTGGCAAAGTTCTAAAGCCGCGCCGTCGCTCAAGGCATTGCGCTTCGGCAAACTGCTTGACGGCGCCGGCCAGGTGCTCACCAACGCTGTCGTCGTCATTGAAAACGACCGCATCCGCAGCGTCGGCACTGATGCGGCTGCCATTCCCAGCGGTGCCGAAGTGATTGACCTGACGCGCTTCACGGCGATTCCGGGACTGATTGATGCGCACACGCATATGACCTATTACTGGGATCAAGCGCCGGGCACGCGGCCCTGGGCGCAATCGTCGGAACGAATGTCCACGATGACCGTTCATCTGGCGCAGGAGAACGCGCGCCGGACGCTGGAGACTGGTTGTACTACGGTGCGCGATCTGGGCAGCGCCGAGTACATGGACATCGCGCTGCGCGAATTGATCAATAGCGGCGGGATGATTGGGCCGCGCATGTTCGTTTCGGGTTACGGCTTGCAAAAAGCCCGCACCGCCCCGCGAATCGGGCGTGTCTATGCGACCGGCGGGCAAGCCAGCGGGCGCTTGGCGGTGATGCGTGTGGCGCTGCAACAACTCGAAGCCGGGGCCGATGTGATCAAAATGTATGGCTCCACCGGCAGCGGCGACGATGTGACAGGCAATCAGACTTTCAGCTTTGAAGAGATGCAGGCGGCGGTTGAGATCGCGCATCAACTGGGCAAACGCATCGCCATTCATTCTTACGGCCCGGCGGGCGCGCGCGACGCCGTGCGCGCGGGAACCGATTCGCTGGAACACGCCACCGATATGGATGACGAAACGATTGCCGAACTGGCGCGGCGCAAAATCTTCTACGTCCCGACGATTGATCACAATCGCTATTACGCCGAGTACAGCGGGCAATTCGGATACAGCGCCGAAGCGGTGAAAAACCTGAACGCCTTCATCGAACGCAATCTGGCAACAGCGCGGCGCGCGCACCGGGCAGGCGTGCGTTTTGCGATGGGCAGCGATGCCGTGATGACGATGTTCGGCCAGAACACGCGCGAGTTGGGCTGGTTCGTCAAAGCCGGGATGACGCCCGCCGAAGCGTTGGCGACTGCGACGACGAATGGCGCGGCGCTGCTGGGAATGGAAAAGAGTATCGGCACGCTGGCACCGGGTTATTACGCCGACATCGTCGCGGTCGAAGGCGATCCGCTGGCCGACATCGAGGTCGTGATCAATAAGGTGCGTTGGGTGATGAAGGGCGGGGCAGTGGTCGTAGATAAAACAAGCTCGGCACAGCCTTCCGCTTCGGTTAAGCAAACCAGATAATGTGAAGAGTATGTGTAATTCGACAAGCGAATAGGTACGCGGATGACGCGGATGTAGCGGATTTACGCGGATTCTTTTTCGGGTTGATCCGCGTTGATCCGCGTTGATCCGCGCTGATCCGCTGCATCCGCGTCATCCGCGTACCTATTTCTTCTACTTTGTTGGTGTTTCTTTTACGCACAGGCTTCAGATGATGATTCCTGAACAGCTTTCACACTATCGCATCATCCGCCAGATCGGTGCGGGCGGCATGGGCGAGGTCTATCTCGCCGAAGACTTGCAACTGGGACGGCAGGTCGCGTTGAAAGTGCTGCCGCCCAAATTCACGCAAGACAAAGAACGCCTGCGCCGCTTCGAGCAGGAAGCGCACGCGGCCAGCCGTTTGAGCCATCCGCACATCATGACCATCTACGAAGTCGGCGCGGTGGATGGGCTGCATTTCATCGTCACCGAATACATCAAGGGCCGCACGTTGAAAGCGCGCCTGGCCGAGGGGCGCTTGCGTGTCGAAGAGGCGCTGGAATTGACCGCGCAAGTGGCGAGCGCGCTGGACGCCTTGCACCAGGCGGGCATCGTGCATCGGGACATCAAGCCGGAGAACCTGATGCTGCACGAGGATGGCTATTTGAAGCTGCTCGATTTCGGGTTGGCTAAGTTGTCCGAACCGCTCTGGTTCACGCGCGAAGCCGCGCAGGATATGGCGGTGACGCTGGCCGAAGACGCCGCAGCGCCGCTTGCCGATCCCTTTGCCACGCAATTCAACGCGCCCAAAAAAGCCAATGGAGAAGGTTTCGCCGAAACGTCGCCGGGGTTGATTCTGGGCACGCTGCGTTACATGTCGCCCGAACAGGCGCGCGGGCAAAAGGTGGATGCGCGCACCGATCTGTTCAGCGTGGGCATCGTGCTTTATGAAATGCTGGCCGGGCGGCCCCCGTTTGACGGGCCTACGACGGGCGATGTGATGGTGGCGCTGCTTGATCGCCAGCCCCAACCGCTCAAACGCTACGCCCCTGAGATCAGTGACGAAGTGGAAGCACTGCTCGCCCGGACGCTCGCCAAAGAGCGCAATGACCGTTATCAAACGGCGGCGGAATTGCTGGCCGAATTGAAGCGCGTGCAACGCAGTTGGCGGCGCGCGGTCAGCGGCGCGGGCGACGGCGATACTGGCCGCGTGGCGCTTGAGACTGCGCCGTTGGATGAAACCTCTTCTGATTCATCAGGGCGCATGACGGCGGGGCGTGAGACGTCCATTCCTTCAGGCACAGCAGGCCGTTCCAGCGGACAACGCGGGACGCGGGCCTTCGATTCGCTGGCGGTGCTGCCCTTCGTCAACATCAGCGGCAGCCCCAGCGGCAGTGAAGACGCGGCGTACTTGAGCGAAGGCATCCCGGAAAGTTTGATTCGCAATCTGGCGCGCTTGCCGCAACTGCGCGTGATGGCGTGGAGCACGATGGCGCGTTATCGCGGCCAGGAGCACGATCCGTTGACTGTCGGGCGCGAACTGGGCGTGCGCGCGGTCTTTGCCGGACGTTTGCATCAATTTGCCGACCGGCTGGTCATCAAGGCCGAACTGGTGAGCAGCGACGATGGCTCGCAAATCTGGGGCGGGCAATATCAACGCCCGCTGGCCGACGTGTTTGCCCTCGAACAGGAAATCGCGCAGGAGCTTTGCCATCACCTGCGCTTGCGATTGAACGAAGCCGAGCAGGCGCAAATCGCGCGGCGCTACACCGAAAACCCAGCGGCCTACCGCGCGTTTTTGCAGGGCCGCTATTACTGGCAGCAACGCACTGCCGCCGGCATTCGCAAAGCCATCGCCGCCTTTCAACAGGCGATTGCGCTCGATGCGGCCTATGCGCCCGCGCACGTGGGCCTGGCCGATTGCTTCATGATCCTCGGCGCTTATGGCGCAATGCCGCCGCGCATGGTGATGCCGCAGGCGAAACAATTGCTCTTGCGCGCGCTGCAACTCGACAGCGCGCTGGCCGAAGCGCACGCCTCGCTGGGCGCGATTCACGCCTGGTTCGATTGGGATTGGCCCGCCGCCGAACGCGAATTCAAACGGGCGCTGGAACTGAATCCGGCGTATGCGCAGGCCCTGCATTGGTACGCTTCGATCTATCTGGCGGCGCAAGGGCGTTTGACTGAGGCGCTGGAATATCAGCAACGCGCCGCGCAATTGGAGCCGTTGTCGCTGGTCATCAACACCAATCTGGGCTGGATCACTTATCAAGCGCGCGACTACGAACAAGCCGCCGCACATTGCGAGCGCGTGCTGGAATTGCAGCCGGCGCACGTCCAGGCGCTCTATTACCTGGCGCTGGTGCGCATCCAGCAGAAACGGTTTGACGAAGCCATCGCCTTGTTGCAACAGGCCTGGGAACTCTCCGGCGAAGGCGCGGTGTTGCGTGGCGGGTTGGGCTATGCCTATGCAATGGCGGGCCAGCGCCCCGCAGCCGAAGCAGTGTTGGCCGAACTCACCGCGCTGTTACCGACGCAACAAGGCTCGCATTACTTTATCGCGATGGTGCAAACGGGTCTGGGCAATGCGGAGGCGGCTTTAACGGCGCTGGAACTGGCCTGTGAAGAGCGCGTCAGTATGCTGGTGCATCTGCCGACGGAACCGATGCTCGATAGTTTGCGCAGCGAAGCGCGGTTTGCGGAATTGATTCGGCGGGTGGGATTGGCGGCGTGAGGCTGTGCTTTGAAACCGGCTATGCGTTTGGAGCACTGCTCAACGCGGCTGGGTGTAACAGAAAAATGGCGGACAGAAAGATACTTGCCGCAGAATCTTTCTGTCCGCCATTTTTCTGTTGCGACGAACGACACTATTGCAATGCTGAGATGTTGCTCTTGAAACGTCCCTGCTCGTCATAGAGCCGTTGATACTGGCGCATATTGCGATAGACGCCTTGCACATAAAGCCGCGTCTCGCTGAGCGGAATGCTTTCGACCCACTCTTCGATTTCAGGGTTGGGCCTCTCGCGCAACCAGCGGGCGACGCGCGAGGGGCCGCCGTTGTAAGCCGCCGCGACATATTCCAGCCGTCCGAATTCACCGATAAGCTGTTCCAAGTACCCCGTGCCGAGTTGCAGGTTGATGAGCGGATTGTACAGATCGGCGAGCGCCACACGTCCGCCGCCCACGCCGTATTTCCGCGCGACCAATTGACCCGTTGAGGGCAGCAATTGCATCAAGCCGATGGCATTGGCGTGGCTGCGCGCCAGCGGATTGAAGATCGTCTCTTGCCGGATCACGCCCGCGACGTAATAGGGATCGAGGCGATGCAACCTGGCCTGTTCCTTGATCGCCGGCCAGAAATTGAGCGGATAGAAAACCTCCCAGGCTTCGCGCGGCATTTCTTCGGGCAGGGTCTGTCCGTAATCGGGATAAGCACGTTTGAGCGCGTTGATGGCCGCCGTCGGTTCGTTGCGTTGGCGGTAAAGCTGGGCGATGCGCAAATTGATGAGCGGCGAAGTGTGCGCATTGGCGCGCGCGGCTTCCAGTTCATTGAACGCCGATTGGTGCAAGACGATGGTGGTGAGTTGGCTGGCTTTGGTGAGGCGTTCACGGTCGGTGTCTTTCAGCGTCTCGACCGTGCGCGTGATGTCTTGCAAGCCGGCAATGGCTTTGGCCAACGCCGCATCCTTGGCCGGATCAAGCGCCTGCGCGCCGGTTTGCGCGAGGGTCGCCGCGCGGCGTTCGGCATTGAGGCCGTACCAGCCCGCGCCGTAGCGTTTTTGCAGCGCGCGATAGAGCGCCACCGCGCGATTGCGGTCGCCCGCGCGTTCCGCATCCACCGCCGCCCAGAAGGCCGCCTTGCCGCGATTGTCGGTCGTGTTGCCATAGAGCGCGAGATGCTCGGCCAGCAGGCGCGCGGCGTTGGCATAATCTTTGGCCTCGTGGGCGCGCCAGGCCAGCCAGAAATGTGCTTCGTCGGCGTTGGACGTGGCGGGGAACTGACGTGCGACTTGTTCGTAAAAAGTTGCTGCCTGGGGCAAGAGGTTACGTTTCTCGTAACTGCGTCCGAGGCTGAAGAGCAAGGCCGCGATGTAGGGGCTGTCGGGCACGACGCGTTTGATTTCGGTGATCGCCGCCAACGTCTGCGCTTCGTTGCGCAAGGCGAAGTGCGACGCGCCGAGGTAATACTGCGTTTCGCTGACCAGCTTCGGCGTGCGCGCGCGCACAGTACCCAACGCGCTGAGCGCCGCCGCGAATGAATTGCCTTTGTAATAGCTCGCGCCGGCCTTCAACCACACGTCATCATTCGCCGCCGCCGCATTCAACCGCGCGAGTTGTTCGTAGCTTTGGCCCGCCAGCACATACAGACTGTTGCTGAAAAGTTTGTCCGCCCGGTGGCGCAATTGATTGGCGTCTGTGGTGGTGGTGGATGCGCCGAGCGCGCTGAGCCGCGCGGCCACTTGTCCGGCTTCAGCGGAATGGGGCGCTTCAAAATAGATTTGCCTGAGCGTGTTGATGGTCTCGGCCTGACGGCCCAGTTTTTCGAGCGCATCGGCTTTCAGCTTCAGTGCGGTGGCGTCATTGGCTTCGGTCAGCGCGGTCAGATCGCTGAGCGTGGTTTGGTAATCGGCGCGCAAAAAGGCAGCGCCCGCGGCTTGCAACGCGGACGTGCGGGCGAGCAGCGAGGTCGGGTATTTGTTGGCCAGTTGGCGATAGGTTTTTTCGGCCAGTTCGCTTTGCCCGCTGTCTTGCAAGGCCTGCGCGCGTTGTTGCAGCGCGTAATCACCGAGCGCGCTGTAGGCGGCGATGGCTGGATTGCTAGAGAGCGCGACAGCATTGGCGTAATCTTTGGCTTGTAATCGCAAATAGCCGCGCAACAGCGACGCTAAAGCGGCTTCTTCAGAATTGGGGAAGGCCGCCGCCAGCTTTTGCAATTCGGCGTCGTTATTCGCGGCCACGGCCAGACGCAATTGCGCGCGAGCGTTGTCAGTGCCGCCGTTATTCAGTTTGCTTTGCGCTTGCGTGGTTGCGTTCGAGGTTGCGTTTGAATAGGCGGCGCGCAGCCCCAGCGTGAGCAGGAAGGCCAAACCGGCGGCTGTTGCGAGCCTGACCAGGGAATAGGGGATTCGTTTCATAGAACTAACTCCAGAATGTAATGCAAGGGGACAGCAGTGCTTCAAACGATGCAAGCGGTGTGTCAGACGAACCCGACGGGGCACGCGGGTGGGCTGATCGAAACCGTCGCGCAGGGGGCAAAACCGGGCGCAGTGTAACATAAGAAACCGCTGGCGCAATCGGCCTGATTGCGCCAGCGGCATTTGCATTCGAGCAGGAATGACGGGGCTGTTATTGCCCCATCATCACCGGGCCCGGGCAACTTTCGCCCAGCTTTGAAGGGTCGCCTTCGGCCAGCGTTTGCACCAGTTCATCATAGAAATAATCGAACTTGGTGGCGACGGCGGGCGAGACGCGCTTGTCATAGACCTTGCGGCTGCGATCAATCTCGTCGTGCAACCGGTCATAAAGATCGGCCTGGCGGCGGCCTTCGTTCACTTTGGCGGCGTTGTAAAGCTTGATTTCCGAAACCAGCAAACGCGCAAAGCGGCGCGCATCGTTGTGCGCGCGTACTTCGGTTTCGGTCGCGGCGTTGGTGACCGAAAGCGAGGGCGCGGCGTAACGCGGCGGCTCTGAAGGTTGATTGAACGAGAAGCGCACCGAAGGCGCATCGGCCTGGAACGGGGCAATCGGCGGCGGCGGCGCAGGTGTTGGCAAACGTTCAGTGTCAACTTCCTCGGGGCGCGTTGAGAAATCGGAGAGCGAAGGGATGCGGATGGGCGGCGGTGTGGGCGGCGCCGGCGGAATCGCGGGCGGCGCAGGCGCGAAAGCCTCTCCGACCGGGGCCAGCGCGGGGTTTGTTGTGGCAAACATGGGTGTGGCTTCGACAGGCTCATCTTCCTGCAACCGCTGCATCCATTCCGGCAGGCGTTGTGAACTCGATTTTTGACCGCCGTCGCCCAGCCCCAGCGACGGCGTCTCGGGCGGCGGATAGCTGGGGAAAGATAGCGCTGGGGAAGACGCGGGAGTTGCCGGTTCCGCCACATTTCCGCGCACCAGATCAAAGATGGATGGAATCTCCGGCTCGGGCTCGCTCGCCGGGAAGGCAGGCGCGGGCGGTTCAGCATAAACAGGTTCAGGCTGCGCGGGCGTTTCAGGTATTACGGGCTGGCTGAATTGGGCTTGCACGGCGTAATCGTCAACGTGTGCGCTCACGGCTGGTGGTGTTGGCCATTCGCCCGGCTTGGTCGTGGTCGGATCACCCGCGTATGGGTCGGCCTCGCCAACCGGCGTTGGTTCTTCCACAGTTAGGGACATGGCAGGGTTTGTCCAAGTGGGGAGTGATGGCGCTTCTGCCACGGCTGGTTGGGCGGGTTCGGCCACTGGCGTTGGCGCAGGCGCTTCCACGGGCGCGGGCGCTACGACGGGTGCCGGTGGCACAGCCGTTTGGGCGGTTGTTGGCTGTACCGTGGGTTGCGAACGCGCGAGTTCGCCGGCATTGCGGCGGACAGGTAACAACTCAATCGCCATACTGGCGACATGCACCAGGGTTTCCAACGCTTCCAATTGCACGGCATCGTCAGATTCAGCGCCAGCATCGGCATAGAGCACAGCGGCGGCTTTGCCCCGCACCACCAAGGGCACTGCGACAGCGCCGGACGGCACCGGATGGCTGAAGCGTCCCAGCACAGGCGCCAGATCAGCCTGAGCGGGGCTCAGGGCGATGGCAGTGTGCTGCTCGGTCAGCGCCTGCCCGAGCAGCGAAGGAGTTTGAATCGAAACCGCCAGTGAACGCGCGGTCTCGTCGCTCAACCCATTGTCGAAGCCGCTGGCTTTCCAGCCGACGGCCTCGCCGCTCTTGACCACGTAAAACACCACGCGCGGAGAAAAATGCGCCGCGCGCGTAATCAGCGCGGTCAATGTTTCTGATTGTGTGCGCTGGGCGTCAATCTCTTCGACAGCAGTCTTGAGCAAGCTGTAATTGGGCGGCGCGGTGACGGTCACCGCGTTGGCGCTGGCTGCTGAGGCGGTGGTTAAGGCGGCAAGCTGGGCGCGGAACTGATCCGCTTCGGTCGCGGCGGCGCTTTTAGCGGCGGCCTCGCTTTGCGCAAGCTCCGTTTGAAATTCGGCTTCCAGTTGTTGGCGCAATTCGGTGCGCTGCTTTTCCACCTCGGCGTCCAGACGTGCTTGGAATTGTTGTTCGGCCTGGCTGACTGAGGTGTCGAGCAACCCTTTGACTTGCGCGGTCAGGGCGGCCGTTTCTTCCGTCGTCACACTGGCCTGGGCCTGTGCTTGCAAGCGTGTGTGCGCTTCGATGACGGCGGTTTGCAAGTGCTCCAACTCAGCGGTTAACGGGTTGAGGCGGGCCGACAGCATTTCGTTGACACGCTGTTGCAATTCGGCTTCCCACTCCGGCCTGTTCGGGTTCTCGTCTTCAAACACTGCGTTCCTCCGTTTTTACACCCTCGGCGGTAGGGCAACTGCGCGCGGGGGGTAAACTAAAGATGTGTCGTTCAGCCTTGCGGGTTTTTCTCTGGGAAAGGGATGACGACGTTCGGATGCTCAGTCAGGCACTTGTGTTCTATGTTTGAAAGCAGCGCGGCTCATGCGCGCGTCCAATTAACGCCTCGGGTCAACCGGCGAAAAAGCTGCGTCCGGTACCGCTGCAAATGAGCCAAGCTAAAGCACGATCGGTCACGGTCAATACTGTCTGAAACACCCCTGGAGTCTTGCGGCCTGTTGTCTGAATAAGCGACAAAGGCGTTTGATTATTATGTGTTTAGCATGGCTTGTCAATCATTCGTGCGGTGGCTGTCAGCGCTCGAAAAAGCGTCTTCTGACGGGTTGACTCACTGTGCTGCTCGGCGTGATTTCTACAAGTACGGCACCCATTCAAGCGCCACAAGGGTTTGGGAAGTGCCCCCACTTGGTTGCGGCGAAGGCAACTGGGCATCGGACGGTTGTGCCTGATTTGGGTTTGAATCCGCGCAACTGACCTTCAGTCGAGCCAGGGCGTTTTGTCCGGGCGGGAGCGCAAGCCATAGGAGTGGCTCAGCGAGAAGCGTTCTTGCCGCTGATGAAGGTTGAAAAATGCCCCGCAAATCAATTCAAAATCCCGGCCAGCCAATGCATGAGGTTCAGCACCAACTGCTTGTTGTCCAGTCCCGGCTGATTCATGCCCATCTTCATTTGTTGCGGCCCGGCCAATTGCGCCGAGAGCATCGCCGCCTCGCCCAGCACCACCACGCGCCCTTTCCCGAAGCGCAGCGCGATGCCTTGCGCGCGCCCGGCGGCAGAGGTGCGCGTGTTGGTCGCGCGGTCAACGTCAACGGCGGTGTCCGCCAATTTCAAAAACGCCACGCTGTCTGGCGGTCCTTTCAACGATTGGCCGGTGAAAGATTGAATCTGGTTGAGGCGTTCGTCCGCGTTGCGTCCGCGCGTGATGGCGTGTTCATCGAGCAGGCCGTTCGCGCGGTTGAATTGGATGAAGCCCTGATTGTTCGATTCCTGCGGATAATGCTCCGGGTCGGCGGTGTAACCCTTGCTCATCTCGACGCCGAATTGCTGACTCAGGCGTTCTGCCGCCGCGCCCATCGGCGCGTGATCGGCGATCAACAACAGCGCGCCGCCCGCTTGCACCCATTCCCGCACAGCTTGGCACTCTGCTTCGGTAAAGGCCGGATTGCTGGCTTCCGCCGCGCCCATCTGCGCCGCGCCGAGCGCGTTGGCGATGACCAGCACGTCGAAACCAGCCAAGCTTTGTTTCGTGAACTTCTGCTTGTTCGGTGTGACGCGGCAACCATCGTTGGTGATGAGCGCGGCAAAGGGCTGATAGCGTCCGTCTGTCGTATGAAAATTGAAATGCGCTTCGTCAAACAGCACCTGCGGCGCTTTCTTGGTGTAAGCCGGACGCGCGACTTTTACGTCGAAGTTCGGATCGGGCGCTTGCTGGCCGAACGCAGCCACGGCACAGAGTGCAAGCAGACAAACAGCAACACACGGTTTCATCGCGGCTCCTTATGGTTTGATGGGGTCTTTCAGCTTCTCTTTCTCCGCGTCAACGTTGAAGCGTTTGTAGTTTCCATAAGCGATGGATTGCGTCACGTTGATGCCTTTGACCAACAGCACCTTGACCGCCAGGTTGACGTCGGCGCGCGTCGGCAGCCAGATTTCGTTGTTGACGCGGTCGGCTTCCAGCGTGAAGGAGGCGCCCTCGCGTAACGAAGCCAGCAAACCGCCCGCAATCTTAAAAGCTTCGACAAGGCGCGCCTCGACGCGCGCGACCTGTTTGTCGGTCACGTCCACCCAAATGGCGCCGGCCATCTTGCCAAAAAACTTCTCGTAATCCTTCTGCGGTTTGTAACCGGGCAACGGCTCGAAATCAAAGACGAGCACGGCGCGCCCGCGAAAGCGTTCGCGGCGCGGGTTGACCAGTTTGGACGCGCGCAAGACATCGGCAATCGAGGGGCGCTGTCCGCGTTCGGCATCGGGCGTGCCGTTGTTCCCTTGCGCCACCTCGCGCTCTTTGGCTTTCTTGTCTTTCTCGGCTTCGCGCTTTTCGAGGTCGCGGATGCGTTTCTCGACGCGCTTCTGTTCGTCGGCCTCTTCGCCGGGCGTGAAGGGCTTGCCGTTTTTTTCAATCTGGCGGCGAATGCGATGGCCTTTGAAAAAGGTCAACTCAAACGTCTCGGATTCTTTCTCGCGCAGTTGGCCGTTCTGTGCCAACTCGCGGCTCGTGATGGTTTCGGTGTAGGTGTACTTTTCCAGCAACGCATCTATCCGGTCTTCATTCGCCTTGACCTCTTTTAGCAGCGCGTCAACGTCGGGCAGCGGTGCGTTGGTAAGCTGCGGGAATTCAAAGACAGCCTTGTCCGGCGCGACATTGTGTTTGACCTCGGCCAGCTTGATCTCGAATTGTTCTTTGTCCGCGCTGATCAGAATCGTGTGCGGCTCCAGCACGCCGTCCACCAGCCGGTGATCGGCGTAATCGAACGTGCGCACCACTTCGCCCGCCGGTAATTCTTCGCGCACCAGCAGGCCCGTGGCAGCCTCGAAATACAGTTTGATCTTCACGCCTTTGGCGGTCGTGAATTGCACGGCGTTGGCGGGTTTGCCATTGACATCGCCGATTCCGGCCAGCGTCAGTTTGCCTTTTTCTTTCTTGTAATCCAGCCAGCGCGCGTTGCGATAAGCAGCCTCGGCGGCGAAATCGCGGCTCGCCAAACCGGTCAACGTGCGCAAGCCTTCGCGCGAATCGCGCAGCCACGACGATTTGCCGTTGAAGCCTGCCGCGACTTCAAAACCGGCGACATCAAAAGAACTGGTGTAAAGATTCGGCAGCAGCGCCAGCGCCTGATAGCTGCCGGTCGCCTTGTCGCTCAACCGAGTAATTTGACCTTTGACCTGCCACGAACGCACCACGCGCAAGGCTTTTTCGCCTTTGCCATTGCTCATGGCTTTGATGGCTTGTTTGATGACTTTGTCGGGGGATTGGGCTTGCGCTGAATGCGTGTTGAACAACATGGTGCAACTGAACAAGAGCGCCATGACGAAACGATGAGCTTGCTGCATTGATCCTTCTCCGAATGTGCGTGTGTGGTTGCAACTCAAGCAAAGGGGTTCACCTGAAGTAACGCAAAAACTGAAGAGACAGGATGCGGTTATTGACCTACCTCTTCGCGTTTTTCTGAACGGCCACTTGGCACACGCTTGCACTAACGCGGTTGTGTTTGGGTTTCGCGCTCCTGTTGCCGCAACAACTGTACGGCGCGCTCGTGATCCGCCGAACTGACTGAAAACTTGTGCGAGCCGTCGTTCTTCGTCACGTCCACGACAAAGAACAGATAGTCAGTCTGCGCCGGATTGAGCGCCGCCGTCAGCGAACGCTTGCCGGGCGAAGCAATCGGGCCGGGCGGCATGCCGGGGAACATATAGGTGTTGTAAGGCGACGGGCGATCCAAGTCGCTGCGGTAAATCTTGCCGCGATACTTGCCTTCGAGCAGCGCGGCATAAATCACCGTCGGGTCGCAGGCCAGCCGTTCACCGCGCTGCAAACGATTGTGATAGACAGACGAAATCAACTCGCGCTCGGCATCCACTTTGGCTTCCTTTTCAATCAACGAAGCGAAAGCGACGGCGCGCCGCGCGTTCCAGCCAAAGGCCGCCGCGCGCTGCTGCAATTCCGGCGTATAAACCTTGCGGAAGCGTTTGACCATCGCTTCGACCAACTGTTCGCGCGTGGTCGTGGTCGTGTATTCGTAGGTGTCGGGGAAGAGATAGCCTTCCAAATCTTTGGCCGCCGGGTCGAGGTCGGCGATCAAGGAAGTGTTTTTCAGCAATGCCTGCGCGTCGTCGGGATTGGCGAGCGGTGGTTGTTTCAGCCCTTGCAACGAGCCCAAAATCCGCGCGATGTCCCATTGGTTGTAGCCTTCGGGAATCGTGAACGAGTGCGTGGCGACCTCGCCTTTGACCAGCTTGTTGATGACTTCGAGCGGCGCGATGGGCGAGGCGAATTCGTAATCGCCCGCCTTGAATTTCTGATTGTCCGCAAAAAAGCGCAGCCAAAGTCTGGTCGGCAGCGCGCTTGCCAACACGCCTTCGCGTTGCAACGTGGCGATGATTTCAGTACTGCCGGTGCCGGGTTTGAAGCTGATGATCTTTTTGGCGGCGTGGTGCGCGTGGGGCCGTTTGACTGCGTTTTTCAGCCAGGACTGAACCGCGAAAAGCCCGCCCGCGCCCAGGACAACCAGACCCAATAGCACGAGCAGCAACTTTTTCAGGTTCAGGAAAGATGACGATTTTGCAAGCCGTTCAGCCGGTTCGGCCAGTTCGAGTGGCATTGACGCAGTTGTCACCGGTGGTTCCGGTTCGGGGGTTGGGAGAGTTTCAGATGATTCCATTCTTCCAGATTCTTTCCGCTTAAAGATGGGGCGCGTGGGTGCGGCGCGGCGGGCTTGCCCGGCGCTGGCCGATAGCCGCTTCAGTTTCGTTCACTGCCGATACGGCGTGCCGGCGTGTGAGCGCGCAACCAGTGTTGCAGGTCGGCCTGGCTTTCAAGTTTGAGCAGCGTTGCCAGCAGCGCTTCGACGCGCTCCAGTGGGAGCCGCCGGAGGCGTTTGGTCGTGGCTGCGCTGAGCGGGCCCAGCCGCTGCGTCAGCAGGTCAACAGCGCTTTCGAGCTTGCCTTCGAGCTTGCCTTCGAGCTTGCCTTTCAATAGCCCTTCCTGCAAGCCGATTGCCATGCCTTTGCGTTCCCAAGAGGTGATGTATGTCATAGCGGCTTCTTTCTCCTTCGGTTGAAAGCGATCTACTTCTTTCTCAAATTCCGTTTGTTGCGCCGGTGTCAGCGGCAAATAGGCGTCAATGAAACGCAGCAGCGGTTGCCGCTGCTTTTCGGGCAAGCGCAAGCGCACCAGCATGCCCAGACAGGCGGCGCGAACTTTCGGGTAATCTTCCGGCGCTACGCCCATCTTCGCCAGCAACGCGCTGGCCGCCGGATTGTCGTGTTGCAAATAATCGCGCCAGTTCAGCCGGTTGAGTTGAATCACGGCGAAGTTGAATTCCAACACACGCCGATCCGGGAATTCAACCGCATACTGCCCCGCTTGTGCCGCGCGCGGGCTGTCCCACGTGAGCAGCGCGATGGGATAAACCGGCAGGTCGTGTTTGTAGGTCTGTACGGCGAAATAATAAAACATCCGCTTGGGCGACCAGCCGCGCTTGCCGGCTTGCACCTCGACGTGAAGCAGGAAGTAAGTTGGTTGCCCGCGAAAACGCGCCTTCACCAGCAAATCCACCGCGCGCCGCCGCTGCGCGGTGATTTCGCCGAAGCTCTCCTGCTCGACAAACTCGATTGAGTTCACGTCCAGGTAACGCACGACCTCCGGCAGAAAGAGTTCGAGGAAGTCCACAAAACAGACGCGCAGGACTTCCTTGAACAATTGATCGTGTTCCAGTCGCGGGCGCGCCGTTTTTGGTTGTAGTGTCTTGCCGTTCATTTCAATGTTGAAGTCCAGCCGGGAATGACTGTGCCGCCAGGTAATCCTGCAAGATCAACACCGCCGCGTATTCATCCGATTGGGCGCGTCGTTCGCACGGATTGGCGCCGCGCGCGCGCAGCATCTGCTCGGCTGCGTGTGAAGTCAGCCGTTCATCAATCGTCTGAATGGGGATCGCCACGTGCTGTTTGAGTTCAGCGATAAAGCTCTCGACCCGCGAGGCCGCCGGGCCGCGCGTGCCATCCATGTTCAACGGCAAGCCGATAACGAGCGTGCCGACTTCGTGTTCAATCACCAATGCGGCCAGCCGTTCGAGCACTGCGGCGAATTTCAATTTGTCGCGGCGCAGCGTCGTCAACGGACGCGCGGTCAATTGCAATTCGTCCGAGAGCGCCACGCCAATCGCTTTGCTGCCGAAATCCAGGGCCATTACTCGCATCGGGCGTGAAGTATGCCGAGCAGTGTTGAGCCGCGTCAAACCGCTGCACCAGCGCGCTCAGCCGCGTTCCCAAAAAGCGCAGGACGAACCGACCCAGGTTTTGTTCTTGTTGAAATCCACGCCCATCATTGCGCCCTTGCTCAGGCGCGTCAGCGTGGTCACCGCAATTGGCTCCGCCGCGTCATCGGGCCACAGGAACATCACGCGCACCTCGACCTTGCTCGGCTCATCCGGCGTGATGATGACCGGTTCGTAAGCGACTTTCTCTTGCAGCAGGTAATCGCCGCGTTGCGCGTCGGGCACCGCATCCAAATCGGCGCGTGTGATGTTTACCTTGACGCCGCTGCCCGCAAACGAGAAGAGCGGTTTGAGCACGAACTGTTCCAGGTCGCCGGGGTACGCGTCCAACTGATCCAGAAACCGCGCGCGCGGCACCGTCGGATGGTTCAAATAGGGCAGCGAAAACTTGCTCAAACGGAAATACCAGTTCGGATGTCCAGCCCATTCCACGTCGAGGTCGTCGCGGAAATCGAAGTTGGTCTGCACGCCCTTGCGCACGAATTCGTCAATGATGACGCGGTTATAAAGACGGCGGATTTCGATGAGCCGTCCGTTGTCTTCATAAAACAACCGCCTGCCTTGTTTCTGAATCTGTGCGACATCCACGGTTTTGATACCCAGCAATTTTTCGGTCGCGCGGAAATCAGGCAGCGTCTTTTGCGCGAGCGGTTCGATCTCCAACAGCACGACCTGTTCGGGCGCGTGGTCTTTCAAAATCGTGCGCCGCAGCAGTGCCAGATAATCTTCATCGCGCATGCCGTCAAGCAAATAATCCAACCCGCTCAGGTCATAGAATTGCTGGTACACGCGCGGCATCACCAACTGAAAGGCGTAGAGCGAAGCGCAACCCTGCAACTCGATCAGCTTCGGCGCAAAGCGCCCGTCAGCCGCGCGCGTCACCGCAAAATCCACCACGATGAAACTGGGGTGCGGGCCTTCATTCGGCGCGTGAAATGCCGCCGGAATGGCGCGCGCCGAAGCCGCGTGATATTCCGGCGCGCGCAATTGTGTGATTAGTTCGCGCGCGCCCTGCACCATCGCTTGCAGCAAATCCGCAGGCAAAAAGACCGGCGTCTCGCAGGGGCGGAATTCGATCTGCGTGCCGGTGGCTGTGTTGAGCGCCTGCAAAAATTGCTGGTGTTTCGCTTCAGAAAAGCTCGCGTTGAACCTGGCGCGTAAGTGCGGAATCACGTGATGCTCCTTGTTGTCAGCTTTTGGATTGGATGGCGATGATAGCCATTGCGGTGGCGACCGTCCACAAAACCCAAAAGAGGTTCTTCCACGAAGGCACACGAAGGGGCACGAAGAAATACTCAATGCTTCTTCGTGCTTCTTCGTGTGCCTTCGTGAAAGTGGCTTGCAGCGCTGTTGCTCATTTGGTTTTTGATTCACCTTCAGCCATCGCTTGCAATTTGGCTTTGTGGCGCAGGATGTAGGCAATGAACGCGCGCGCGGGCGAAGGTTGAAAACGCCCCAGCGAAACCATCGCCACCGCACGCCGCAAGCGGTGGCCGGTGATGCGCAACTGCGCCAGCTTGCCCGCCTTGACCTCTTCCATCACCGTCCACGAAGGCACGAGCGAGATGCCGACGCCGCGTTCGACCATGCGTTTGATAAAGAAGGTATCGTTCGATTCCAGCGCCAGATCGGGCCGCACGCCGATTTGATCGAAGAACTGATCGGTCGCGCGGCGTATCGAAGCGCCGCGCTCAAAGAGGATGAAGCGTTCGTGTTCGATCTCTGCGACCGTGGCCGCGCGCTTTTTTGCCAGCCGATGCTCGCTGCTGACGGCCAGCACCAATTCATCGTCAAAGATTTTCGTCACCTGCAAATTCGGCGAATACACCGCCAGCGAAGCGAAGCCCACATCCGCCGCGCCATTCAAAATATCGGCCACGGTTTGTTCCGTGCTCGCCGTCGTGCGAAAGGCCAGATCAACGCCCGGATGCGAATCCATAAACGATTCAAACAGCGGCGCGAACAGATATACAAAAGCCTGTGTCGCCGCCGCCACGCGCACGCGCCCTTGCGGCACGTTGGCGCGGCCCGAGACGCGTTCGCGCAAGGCCTCGGTCTCGTCCAGGATGCGTTCGACGTGTTCGAGCGCGAGCTTGCCCGCCTGCGACAGCTTCACGCCGCGTTTGGCGCGGATGAAGAGCGGCTCGCGCAATTCCTCTTCGAGCGCCTTGATCTGATGGCTGACAGCCGATTGCGTCAGGTGCAAGCGTTCCGCCGCGCGCGTGAAATTGAGCGTTTCGGCCACCGCGCGGAAGGTGCGCAGTTGGGTCATTTCCATAAGGGCTGTCTCCTTGAGTTAAGTTTGAGTCATTATCTGATTCGATGGCCGGGATTAGAACAATGAGTTGGACAAATGGCAAGCCAGCGCGCATATTCGCCGTCGAAAAGAGCTTCCCACAGTTCAGCGGTCACTTTCGGTAAGGGTTTTATTTGTCTGACGGAGGAAGCTGCAGAAGGAGGGAAGCGCTATGAAACGACCGACAGAGTCGTGGCGGAGGGACAACCGGCTTTGCTGGGATCGAGTTGTTCTCCTCCGCCTTTTAACTGTGACGGCGGATTATTTTTTGATCTTTTATAAACCGTTGCGCCGCGCGTCACGAATTGGTTTTCAGCGCAACGGACATCGTCTTCATAACCGGCGGGGCGGCCCGCACGGCTGTGTCGAAGGCGCTCGCCTGTGTGCAGACGTGGCGGGGGCAATGCTCATTGGCTCGTTAAGCAACATCATCAAGTCGTCCTGACAAAAGGCTGCGGGAATTTTTCCGCAGCCTGATTTTTTGTCTCAAGGGCAAGCGATGCGGTACAGGGAGCGGTAGCGACTGGGTGTTTCCGAATACATAGCTCTCGGAGATACCAAGTCACTACCGCTCCCCGTACCGCATCATCTGCTCACATCTCTGACACTCGCTGGATCATTATTTGCCGCGCCTCGCCACCGCCATCGTCAATCCGCACGTGATAGGCTGCTGGCAAAGGGAACGCGCCCAGCCGCTCCGCCCATTCAATCAACACGATCGCGTTTGGCTCGCTGAACAATTCGTCCAAGCCCAATTCATACACTTCATCCGCGCCGCCCTCGATGCGGTACAAATCCAGGTGATAAAGTTTCATGCGTCCAGCGTGCGCATTGACCAGCGTGAACGTGGGGCTGGTGACCTCCGCCGGATCAATGTCGAGGCCCGCCGCGATGCCTTTGGCAAAGACGGTCTTGCCCGCGCCCAGATCGCCTTGCAACAGGAAGACGGTTGCGCGGTCGAGCGTCTCGCCGATGCCGTAGGCCAACTCGAAGGTCTCTTCGGCAGAATGCGTGCTGAATTGGCCGATAGGAATTTCAGTCATCAGATAATCGTGATCGGGTTGGATTGGCCGCGCTCAGCCGCGCCGCCGATTTGCAGGATGGCTGCGCTCAAATGAGCAATCAGGTCGGAAGCGATCAGCGAGCGTTGCCCCAATTTTTGCGCCGCCAAATCGCCTGCCAAGCCGTGCAGGTAAACGGCAGCGATGGTTGCTTCGAGCGGCGCTTGCGGACGTTGCGCCAGCTTTTGTGCCAGGAGGCCAGCCAGCAAGCCCGTCAGCACGTCACCCGACCCGGCGGTCGCCATCCCGGCATTGCCGGTCGGATTGACGTAAACCTCACCGTCGGGCGCGGCGGTCAGCGTGCGGCTGCCTTTGAGCACGGTGATGACGTGGTGCCGCACGGCAAACTCGCGCGCAAGGTTGAGCCGGTCGGCGATAACTTCAGCGGTAGTCTGGCCTGTCAGGCGCGCCATCTCGCCCGGATGCGGCGTGATGATGATGGGCAGTTCATCTGAGCCTTTCAATTCGGCGGGCCAGGGCGCGAGCGCATT
Source organism: Acidobacteriota bacterium (assembly GCA_043740245.1). Taxonomy (GTDB): domain Bacteria; phylum Acidobacteriota; class Blastocatellia; order RBC074; family RBC074; genus JACPYM01. The sequence continues at coordinate 28,297 of JAYUCP010000271.1, forward strand.
CAAGCCATCGGCGTCAATGACGAGTGGCGCGCTGCGGCCTTCGACGAATTCGCGCACGAAGCGGCGCGTGCCCTCGTCGCTGGCCGACAAACCGGGGCCGAGCGCGAGTACGGTGCGCTTGGCCGCCAGTTGCAAAGCGCGTTCGAGTGCGGCGTGAGTGATCGCGCCAGCTTCGTTCTCGTCCAGGCCTTCGGTCATTACTTCGTTTTTGCATTGCGTGACGAGCAGGGCTTGGGCGGAACGCGCGGTGGCAACGGTGATCAAGCCCGCGCCCGCACGCAGGACGGCTTCGGCAGCCAATGCCGCCGCGCCGGTCTTGCCGAGCGAACCAGCGATCAGCAGCACGTCGCCCGCCGCGCCTTTGTGCGCGTGGGCCGGGCGGCGCGAGATGTCGAGGAAGGCTTTGATCTGCGCTGCTTCGACCAGATTGAGTTGCGATCTGACTTCATCGAATAGCCATTTGGGCGTGCCGATGGACGCGATGACCAGCTTGCCGTTGGCTTCGCAAGCGGGCGCGAACACGTTGCCGATTTTGGGGCCGGTGAACGAGACGGTCAGATCGGCAGTGACATGCGGGCCGAAAGAGTATTCGTCGTCAGAAGAAAGGCCGGAAGGGATGTCTACGGAAATCACCGGGACATCGTTAGCAAAGCCGTTGATGCAATCAATGATGCTCGTAAACAGACCTTGTGCAGCTTTCGTTAGTCCTGTGCCGAACAACGCGTCTATCACGAGGTCGGCACCGGGAGCCATAAAGGCCGCTTCATCCGCCTCTTCGTTGACCTCGGTGAACGAAATTGAATTACGGAAGAAGCCTGCCTTGGCAGGTCTCTCGCCAGAGCATTTCACGGCCTCAAAATTCGCACGCGCCGCGCCTTTTGCGTCATCCAGTTTGCCGAAGAGAAACACATCTATCTGCGCCGCGCCGCGTAGCCAAAGCAGCCGGGCAATCACCGCGCCGTCCCCACCGTTATTGCCTTTTCCGCAATAGACGGCAATCCACTTTCCTTCAACTGAGCCGTATTCTTGAATGATAGCCTCGACCACGCGCGCGCCCGCCGTCTCCATCAACGTCGCCTCCGAAATCCCGCAACGTTCGACTGTCAGCCGATCCAGTTCGCGCATTTGTGCCGCCGTAAAAATTTTCATCACCCGCATTATCTCCCGGCAAACAAAGAGCGCAAGAAAGCCGCTCGCTTCTTGCGCTCTGGTAATTCAATCCCGCCGTGCTCCTCAATCGGCGGCGGGCAGGTAGGTGCCGAACGTCCAGGAATGCCCCTCCACGTCGCGGGCTTGGTACAAGCGCCCCCCAAAGTCCGTCTCCATGGGCTGGCACGTGATCTCCGCGCCCGCCTGCCGCGCCTGTTCGTAATGCGCGTCGAGGTCGTCAACATACACGCTGAGAGCCTGCGTCGCCGTGCCGAGCGTTTGCGGGCTGACCATGCCATCGTCGGGCCGGACAGAGCCGAGCATGATGATGTTCGTGCCGAGCTTCAGTTGCGCATGCCGGACGAACGGCCCCGTCTCCGGCACGGAAAACAATTCGCTGAAGCCAAAGGCCGCGCACAGCCAGCGTATCGCGGCGCGCGCGTCGTTGTAGCGAAGAATGGGAATTATTGTTTGCATGCTTTTCCTCATAGCCTGACGACGCAAGCTCGGCGACCCGGCCCATGAATGGCTGTTGGTGTTTTTGCGGAGAGTACGAATTTTTTACTTGAAAAGCTCCGCTCCGCAAAGAAACACCAACGACACGTTTATACAGCGCTTGCTCAATCACAGTGAAAGTAGAAGCGATTACCATCGATGTCCTCCACAGTGAACTGGCGCAAGCCCCAGGGTTTCTTCTCAAGCGGCTCAACGATCCGCGCACCCAACGAGCGCAATTCCTCGTAGGTGGCGTCGATGTCTGCGGCAAACACCCAGTGAACGGCAGGCTCGAAGGGCTGGCTTCTTTGGCGTAAGAAAATCGAGACATTGTCGCGCGAGACAGCACCGATCTCCTTTCCGGGGTACAGCCAACGAATCTCGAAACCAAGCGCATCACGGTAGTGCTGCTGAGCCTGTTCCACGTCCGTGACTGGTAGCTCCGGAGTAGGATGATTGAACGTCGTCCGCAATTCCTTCTGGTTCACAACATCCTCCTGCGCGTTTTGCGCTGTATAACGGGTTGTTAGACGGCAGGCTACTTGTGAGCCCAGTGGCGAGCTCAGTCCTCAGCTCACCGCTTTCTTCACGAGCGCGCCGATCCTTGCCTCTGCGCCGGCAGTCAGCTCCTTCAGCGCGAAGGCGACCGGCCACAGGGCGCCTTCGTCGAGGTTCGCCGCGTCGCTGAAGCCTAAGGTCGCGTACCTCGTGTTGAACTTCTGCGCGCTTTGGAAGAAGCAGACGACCTTGCCGTCCTTGGCATACGCGGGCATCCCGTACCAGAGTCTCGGCGA
>JAYUCP010000272.1:0-4936 GCA_043740245.1 Acidobacteriota bacterium
GATCCGGTCACGGGTCTCAACCGCTTCACATTCGGAAGCCCGGATTTGCTGTCCGGCATTCCACCGCTGCTGGTGATGGTCGGCGTGTATGTTTGCTGCCAGTAAAGCCCTTGCTCACGCGCGGGCTACTGACACATCCCACCTAACTTAGCCACTACCGCGAATGTTCTGATCGGCAGTGAGGAACAAGTCGCCGTTTTCGTAAGCGCCCCATTGCATCTCTTGCACCGTAACGGCGCTGTGTTCCGCCAAAAATTTGAGGAGCGGGCGGGGCACACACTCATCAATCAAAACTCTCATGGCAAAATTCTCATGGCAAAACTCTCATGCCGCCACCCGTTGCAAAGTGACTTGCTCAACCTCCGCCAAAACTGCCAAGGCGGCTTCACGTTTCACGGAGGGAAAGTATTCCAGAAATTCCTCTAGCGAGTAGCCCCAGCGAATGTAATCGAAAAGCGTCTTGACTGGGACGCGCGTGCCGCTGAAGACGGGCGTCCCACCCAAGGTGTTGGGATTTGTGGTAATCGGCAACGCACGCTGGCGGGCCGCAATTGAATCGGATTCCATAGTCACCTCATACGAATTCGAGCAATCTATGGCGGACATCCTATCACCAACCTTAGTTCAAGCAATCCGCGCCGGTTCGAGCCTCGGCGCGAGTAAATGAATCACACACCACGCCACCAAATAAGCCCCGCCCGCGATGATGAACATCGGCAGGTAATAACTCGGATTCGCATCGAGCACTTTGCCTGCATAGAACGGCAACATGATCCCGCCAAGCGCGCCCGCGCAACTGCCGATGCCGACGATTGAGCCGACGGCCTTGCGCGGGAACATATCCGCCGGCAGCGTGAACAGATTCGCCGACCAGCCCTGATGCGCGCCCGCCGCGATGCCGATCAGAATGACGGCCCCCCAAGCAGTCTTCATATAGTAAGCCAAGGTCACCAGCGGCATCATGAACGCGAAGAGAAACAGCGCCGTCTTGCGCGCCCGATTCACCGTCCAGCCGCGTTTGATGAGCCACGACGAAATCCAGCCGCCGCCGACCGAACCGACATCGGCAATAATGTAGACCGCCGTCAGAAACGGAATCAGCGCCGTGCCTTTGACGCCATAGTTTTTATTCAAGAATTTCGGCAGCCAAAACAAATAGAACCACCAGACCGGATCGGTCAGCATCTTGCCAAACGAAAAGGCCCAGGTTTGCCGATAGGTCAGCAGGCTCAGCCAGGGCACCTTCGCTTCGGTGACAGGCTCTTCCTGACCGTCGCGTATGTGCGCGAATTCTTCCGCCGAAAGTCTTTTATGATCCTCAGGGCGCTCATAATAAAACCACCAAAAGAGCAGCCAGACGAAACCGACCGCGCCGGTAAACAGAAATGCGCTTTGCCAGCCGAACTGCGCCGAAAGCCAGAGCGCCGTCGCCGGCGCAATGATCGCTCCGACATTGGTGCCGGCGTTGAAAATGCCCGTCGCCAGCGCGCGTTCTTTCTTCGGAAACCATTCCGCCACCGTTTTGATCGAGGCGGGGAAATTGGCGGCCTCGCCCAAGCCGAGCAGGAACCGCATCAGCCCAAACCCCAACGCGAGCGGACTGGCGAAGATGACCAACCCGACCAGAAAACCGATCAACCGGCCCAGCAAGGGAATCTGCGCCAGCCACGAGCCGGCGACCCACGCGCCGACGTGCGCCAGGAAACCGCGCAACGGTTCAAGCACCGCCAGCATCGGCCCCGTCGTGACGCCCGCGTGTCCAATCGCCGCGAGCGACCAGCAGACGAGCGCAATCGCAAATCCCAGCTTCACGCCAATGCGGTCGAGAATCCCGCCCCAAACCAAAAACATCACCGCATAAGCAATCTGAAACGCGATCACGATCTGGCTGTATTCCGATTCAGTCCAGCCGATCTTCTGCTGTAATTCCGGCGCCAGCGCGCCCAGCACCTGCCGGTCTACATAATTCACGACCGTGGCAAAGAAGAGCAGCGCGCAGATATACCAGCGCAGATGGCGGGTCTTGACGTGGCTTGCGGCCACAGCCACAGCTTGGCTCATAAACGTCCTCCGGCAATTGCGGCCATTGCCCCGATGGTGCCCGGATGGGATTGGGTTGATGCGGGATTCGATAAAGCGGCGCGTAGCATAGTTGAGCGTTGACAACCGGTCAAACCATTCTGATAATCCGCGCAGTCGGCGGAAAGACCTACACGAATCGAACATCAATTCATCCGTCGGCTGGCTGGGACTTCCGTTCACACGCCGCAACCCGGCGCTTTCAATTGGCAAAAATCGTTTCGACCGTTCGCCGCGCACACGCTGCCGCTGCAACGCACTACGCGTCGGATGCTCATCCACCTATCCCTTTCAACATCAGGAGGATTGTTTATGAGTCTCAGACAAAGCTTCACTCAATGCTGGTCATTCGTGCGCCGCTACCTGCGCTACTCCGGCTTGCCGCTCGCGGCGCTGGCGTTGGCGCTGCTGCTGGCGCCGGCAAGTAATGCCCAAGTGCTTTACGGCACGCTCACCGGCAACGTAACTGATTCTTCGGGCGCGGCGATCCCCGGCGCGACCGTCACCATCACGCACAAAGAGACTGGCCGCGCGCGCGAAGGCGTGACCGACGCCAGCGGCAGTTACGATTTCCCGACTGTCGTGGCCGGAACCTATGCTGTCAAAATCAGCAAGACCGGCTTCAAGACGACCACCAAAGACAACCTCACCGTGACGCTGAACACCACGACCCGCGCCGACCTCTCGGTCGAGGTCGGACAGGTGAGCGAGACCGTCGTCATTACCGCTGAGGCCGCGCAACTCAAGACCGACCGCGCCGAGGTCAGTTCGGAATTGACCAACAAGCCGCTGCAAAATCTGCCGGTGGCGCTGGGCCGCAATTACCAGAATCTCTTCCGCACGCTGCCCGGCATCACGCCGCCCGAAAACGCGCACTCGATTCCATCGAACCCGTCGCGTTCGCTGGTCTTCAACGTCAACGGCGCTTCGCGTTCGTCGAACAACACGCGCATTGACGGCGCGAGCGCCACCAACATCTGGCTGCCGCACGTCACGGCTTACGTGCCCGCGCTCGAATCCATCGAGACGGTCAACGTCGTGACCAACAGCTTCGACGCCGAGCAGGGCCTCGCGGGCGGCGCGGCGATCAATGTGCAGATCAAGAGCGGCACGAACAGCTTTCATGCCTCCGGCTTCGAGTTTCACAACAATCAGCACCTGAACGCGCGCAACTTCTTCCTGCCGTTGCTGCCCAACGGCACGCTGCGCAACAAGGGCAAGGTCGTTTACAACCAATACGGCGGCACCTTCGGCGGGCCGATCCTGAAAGACAAACTGTTCTTCTTCACCAGCTACGAAAACACCAAAGACCGCCGCAACGCCGAACGTTCCAACCTGACGGTGCCGACGGCGGCCATTCGCACCGGTGATTTTCGCGGCACGGGCGTGAACATTTACGACCCCTTCGACGCCCAGGGCAACGCGGTCGCCAACCAGGCCAATCGCCAGATCGTCTCGTGCAACGGCGTGCAGAACGTGCTTTGCGCGAATCGCATCAATCCGATCACCGCCAAGCTCATTGCCCTGGTTCCGCTGCCGAATGCGACCGGGGCCAATCCTGAAACCAACAACTACTTTGCCTCGGCCCCGTTCATCTTCGACCGCTGGACGATTGACAACAAAGTCAACTGGAACGCCACGTCGAAGTTCAATATGTTCGGGCGCTACAGCCAACTGCATTTCTTCACCTTCAACCAGCCGACCTTCGGCAACGTGCTGCAAGGCGCGCCGATCAACGGCGGCAATCCCGGCACGGGCCGCGGCAACACCTACGTCTTCTCGGCGGGCGGCGTTTACACGCTGTCTCCAAACTTCATCCTGGACGGGCATTTCGGCTTCGTGCGGCAGCAGACGGGCGTGGCGCAGCCGGACATTGACAAGAAGACCAGCGACATCCTGGGCGTCCCGGTGCCCGGCACGAACGGCCCGAATTCCTATGAAGGCGGGCTGGCGCTCTTCAACGTCGCCGGCTATGAACGCTACGGCCAGACGGAAACTTACATGCCCTATTACCGCAGCGACGATCAGTTCCAGTACGTCGCCAACGCGAACTGGCTGCGTGGCAAACACAACATCCGCTTCGGCAGCGACCTTTACCTGCAAAGCCTGAATCACACGCAGCCCGAAACCACCGGCACGAGCTACGGCGCGCGCGGCGGCTTCGATTTCGGCAACGGGCCGACGCGCACTCCCAGCGTGAGCGGGACGCAGTTCCATTCCTGGGCGACTTTTCTGCTCGGACTGCCGACGTCGCTGGGCCGCCTCTCCGAGAACGTCGCGCCCTACACCACGCGCAACAAAGCGTTCAGCTTCTATGCGCGCGATCAGTGGCAGGTCACTCCGAAGCTGACCGTTTCTTACGGCACGCGCTACGAATACTTTCCGATTCCGACGCGTGAGGATCGCGGTTTGGAGCGGTACAACATCCGCACCAATATGATCGAGATCGGCGGCGTCGGCTCGATCCCGACCGATCTGGGCGTGAAAGTCAGCAAACGCTTTTCGCGCCGCGCCTCGGTTTCGCCTGGCGTCCGTCGGACAAACTGGTCATCCGCGCCGGCTACGGCATCAGCAACGATCCTTATGCGCTGGCGCGCGCGATGCGTACCAACCATCCGATCCTGACCAATCTGGTCGTGCCGTCGGACAACTTCTTCTGGGTGCGCAATGCAGCGAATGCCTTGGTGGCGAACCGTTTCTCGGAAGGCATTCCGGCGGTACCGGTCGTCGGGGTGGGCAACGGCATTATCGAAGCGCCCACCAACGTGACGGTCGTCACGCTGCCCGACCGCTTTGATCGCGGCTACATTCAATCGTGGAATCTGGCGGTGCAGCGCGAATTGAAATGGGGCTTCAC